>DASQHW010000001.1:0-7559 GCA_035631895.1 Acidimicrobiia bacterium
ACAGCTCGAGCGGCTGGATGATCGGCAGCAGCAGCTCCTGCGCACCGGCCGCGTCCATCTCTTCCCGGACGATCTGTTCGACCTTCCGCAGGACGCGATGGCCGAGCGGGAGCCACGCATAGATGCCCGACGCGACCCTCCGGATGTAGCCCGCCCGTACGAGCAGCCGGTGGCTGTCGACCTCGGCATCGGCCGGGTCGTCGCGCAGCGTGCGCAGGAACAGGGCGCTCATCCTCACGAAGGCGGAGGCTATTCGCACGAACTTGCCCGGCGGCCGGCCCTTTACGGGCCCTGAGCCACGCAGGTTCGTCCCTCGGGGGGTACATCTCCGACCGGGGCAGTCGGAAATATTCCTGACCTCAGCGCTGGCATTTGGGTCGGAGACCGTCGTATAGTGCGGCCCGTGATCTTGGCGCGCGGTGCCGCGAGCATCTCCATGGGGCGGACCCCCCACGAGATGCACGACGAGCTCTGTCGTGCCGGCACGCGCTGACGGCCCTGCGACTCCGCCCGCCGTCCGTCCCCCACTTTCCGCCCCCGCGACAGGGAGCCGCCGCATGGCGATCGACGTCCGCGACCTGGCGACCCGGCCTCTCGACCCGGTCATCGCCGACGAGCTCGACATCTTCGAACGCACCACCGCCGAGTATCTCGACGGCCGCGTCGACGAGGACACCTTCCGTGTGTTCCGCCTGAACCACGGCGTCTACGGCCAGCGCCAGGGCGGTCGCAACCAGATGCTGCGGGTCAAGATCCCCCACGGCCGCGTCACACCCGACCAGCTCGACACGTTCGCGCACATCTCCGAGACCTACTCACGCGGGTGGGGCCACCTCACGACGCGACAGAACGTGCAGTTCCACTTCGTCCAGCTCGAACAGGCACCCGAGATCCTCCGCCTGATGGCCTCCGTCGGCCTGACGTCGCGCGAGGCGTGCGGCGACACCGTGCGGAACGTCATGGGGTGCCACCTCGCGGGGGCCTGCCCCCAAGAAGTGCTCGATATCACGCCGTGGGCGCAGGCGACCACCGATTTCCTCCTCCGCCACCCGTACGGGCAGCGTCTTCCCCGCAAGTTCAAGATCAACTTCTCCGGATGCTCGACCGACTGCGGCCAGGCGATGTTCAACGACGTCGGCGTCGTCGCTTCGACGCGCACACTGCCCGACGGCACGACCGAAGCGGGCTTCCGCGTGTTCATCGCCGGCGGCCTCGGCGCCAACCCGCACCCGGCGCAGGCGCTCGAGGACTTCACGCCTCGCGAGGAGCTGCTGCCGACGATCTACGCGTGCCTCCGCACGTTCGACCACTACGGCAACCGCGACAACAAGATCCGTGCCCGGATGAAGTGGCTCGTCGACAGCATGGGTATCGACGAGCTCCGCGAGCGCATCTTCAAGGAGCGCAAGTTCCTGCGTGGCGCCCGTGACTGGCCCGGCGGCATCCCCGACATCGTCCGGGAGCGGGGCGACGAGCCCGCGGGCGGCACACCGGAAGCCACCAGGGTCGGCCAGGCGAACGCTCCGGTGAAGTTGCTCGCGAGCAATCCCTTCGAACGTTGGGTCGAGTGCAACGTCGTGCGCGGCGTCGCACGAGGCACGATCAGTGCGGTGGCGTACTCGCGCCTCGGCGACATCACGGCCGAGCAGTTCCGCGC
The DNA here is from genome assembly GCA_035631895.1 of Acidimicrobiia bacterium. Lineage (GTDB taxonomy): Bacteria > Actinomycetota > Acidimicrobiia > IMCC26256 > PALSA-610 > DASQHW01. The sequence goes on from DASQHW010000001.1 coordinate 1,658, forward strand.
CCTCGCCGACATCCAGCGCGACTTCGGTCTCGACATCAGGATCACCAACCGCCAGAACCTCGCCTTGCGCGATCTCGAAGAGGCCGACCTCCGCGCGCTCTACGACCGCCTCATCGACATCGGCATGGCCGAAGCCGGCGCCGAGCTCGCCCGCGACGTCGTGAGCTGCCCCGGCGCCGACACGTGCAACCTCGCGGTCACACAGTCGCGCGGGCTCGCAGGCGCGATCGGCGATGCGCTCGAGCAGGAGGGCCTGGCCGAGGTACCGGGTGTGCGCGTCAACATCTCGGGCTGTACGAACAGTTGCGGGCAGCATCACGTCAGCGACATCGGGTTCTTCGGGCTCGAGCGTCGCGCGCACGGCCGCGCCGCACCCGGTTACCAGATGCTGCTCGGCGGTCACCTCGGCGAGACGCAGGTCGAGTTCGGCGACAAGGCACTGAAAGTGCCTGCGAAGAGTGCACCGGAAGCTGTCGTGCGCGTCGTGCGCCGCTTCAACGAAGAGCGACAGGTTGGCGAGTCGTTCGCGACATGGCTGTCGCGCGCCGGTGGGGCGAAAGGTGTCGGCGATTCGCTCAAAGAGCTCGATGTCTTCCCGGCACCCGATGCCGGACCGGAGTTCTACGTCGACTACGACGAGACAGGGCCGTACGTCGCGGATGTCGGAGACGGCGAATGCGCAGCGACATGAGCGGGCACGCATGAGCATTCTCGATCCGACGAAGGTCGACCGTCCGCTGGTCGACATCGATCTCGCCGAGCTCGCCGCGGTTTCGGCGGAGCTCGAGCACAAGCCCGCGTCCGCGGCGATCAGGTGGGCGTGGGAACGGTTCGGCACCGGCATCGTGCTCGCCGCATCGTTCCAGGACTGCGTCATCATCGACGTCGCGTCGAAGGTCGCGCCCGATATCGAAGTGGTCTTCCTCGACACGCAGTACCACTTCGCCGAGACGCTCTGGTTCGTCGAACGGATCAAGGAACGCTACGACCTGAATCTCAGGGTGATGCGACCACTGGTCGCGCCCGACGATCTCTGGCAAACCGATCCAGATGACTGCTGCGCGATGCGCAAGGTCGAGCCGCTGGCACGTGCCCTCGCCGGCAAGCACGGCTGGATGACCGGGCTCCGCCGCGCGGAGTCGCCGACCCGGGTCGCGACGCCCATCGCACACCTCGACATCGGCCGGGGCATCGTGAAGGTGAACCCGCTCGCACCGTGGACCGACGACGACATCGCGGCCTACAAGCGCGACCATGATCTGCCGGAACACCCGCTCGCGGCGCAGGGCTACCCGTCGATCGGGTGCTGGCCGTGCACTCGACCCGTCAAGCCCGGCGATGACCCGCGTTCGGGTCGCTGGACCGGACGTGGCAAGATGGAATGCGGTCTGCACGGCTGGTCGAACTCGTAGCGCAGGAAGCAACCCATCGATGAACCGGCTCATCTCGCATCTGGACGCGCTCGAGGCCGAGTCGATGCACCTGCTGCGCGAGGTCGCGGCGGAGTTCGAACGGCCGGTGCTGCTGTTCTCCGGCGGCAAGGACAGCGTCGTGATGCTGCACGTCGCCAAGAAGGCGTTCTGGCCGGCGAAGGTGCCGTTCACCGTGATGCATGTCGACACGGGGCACAACTTTCCCGAAGTCCTCGAGTTCCGGGATGCCGCGATCGAGCAGATCGGTGCCCATCTCGTCGTCGCGTCGGTGCAACACGACATCGACGCCGGTCGGGTGGCCGAGGATCCGCGTCCGGGCGCCTCACGGAACCGGTTGCAGACCACGACGTTGCTCCGTGCGATCGAAGAGAACGGATTCGACGCCGTGCTCGGCGGCGCGCGCCGCGACGAGGAGAAAGCACGCGCCAAGGAGCGGTTCTTCTCGTTCCGCGACGAGTTCGGGCAATGGGACCCGAAGAACCAACGACCGGAGCTGTGGAACATCTACAACGGCCGTCACCGCAAGGGTGAGCACATCCGCGTGTTCCCGCTCTCGAACTGGACCGAGCTCGACATCTGGCAGTACATCGCCGACGAACAGATCGAGCTGCCTTCGATCTACTTCGCGCACAAGCGCAGAGTCTTCCGTCGCGACGGCATGCTGATGGCGGTCAGCGAGTTCCTCGAGCCCGCGCCCGGGGAGGAAGTGTTCGAGGCGATGGTGCGATACCGGACGGTCGGTGACGCCACGTGCACCGCGGCCGTCGAGTCGATCGCGGTGGCCATCGAGGACGTGATCGCCGAGGTCGCGGCGTCTCGCATCACCGAACGAGGTGCGACGCGCGCCGACGACAAGTTCTCCGAAGCGGCGATGGAGGATCGGAAACGGGAGGGTTACTTCTAGGTGGAGCTCCTACGCTTCGCGACTGCGGGATCGGTCGATGACGGCAAGTCCACGTTGATCGGTCGCCTCCTCTACGACTCCAAGCAGATCTTCGAGGACACGCTCGAAGCGCTCGAGCACTCCACGATGCTGCGCGGCGAGGAAGGCATGAACCTCGCACTGTTGACCGACGGCTTGCGGGCCGAGCGTGAGCAGGGCATCACGATCGACGTCGCATATCGCTACTTCGCCACCCCGCGCCGGAAGTTCATCATCGCGGACACTCCGGGTCATGTGCAGTACACGCGCAACATGATCACCGGCGCGTCGACCGCGGACCTCGCGCTGATCCTCGTGGACGCGCGCAAGGGCATCATGGAGCAGTCGCGGCGTCACGCGTTCCTCGCGTCGCTTCTCGGCGTGCCCCACCTCGTGCTGTGTGTCAACAAGATGGACCTGGTCGACTACGACCAGGGGCGCTTCGAGGAGATCAAGGACGAATTCAAGGAGTTCGCCGCGAAGCTCGACGTGCACGACCTCGCGTTCATCCCGATCTCCGCGCTGCTCGGCGACAACGTCGTCGAGCGCTCCGCGAACACGCCGTGGTACGAAGGTTCGTCGTTGCTGCATCAGCTCGAGGATGTGCACATCGCGTCCGACCGCAACCTGATCGACTGCCGCTACCCCGTGCAGTACGTGATCCGGCCTCGCGACGACCGGTATCACGACTACCGCGGCTACGCCGGGCAGATCGCGAGCGGCACCTACAAGGTGGGTGACGAGGTCGTGGTGTTGCCGTCCGGCTTCGAGTCGACGATCGCGTCGATCGACACCGCCGACGGCCCCGTGGAAGAAGCAATGCCCCCGATGTCGGTCACGATCCGCTTGGCAGACGATCTCGACGTCAGCCGCGGCGACATGATCTGCCGTCGCCACAACCGGCCGAACGAGAGTCAGGACGTCGATGCGATGCTGTGCTGGTTCAGCGAGCGCGCCACGCTGCAACCGGGCGCGAAGTACGCGCTGAAGCACACCTCGAAATGGGCGCGCGCATTGGTCAAGGATCTGCACTACCGGCTCGACGTGAACGCGCTGCACCGCGACGAGGCCGCCGCGTCACTCGGCCTGAACGAGATCGGTCGCGTCACGATCCGTACGACCCAGCCGTTGTTCTTCGACGACTATCGCCGCAACCGGGTCACCGGCTCGTTCATCCTCGTCGACGAGACCACGAACGACACCCTCGCCGCCGGCATGATCCTTTAACTCTTTGTCGCGCTCGCTGCGCTCACGGCGTGTGCGACGGCTGGGAGAATGGGCGTGTGGTACACGAGGTAGCAGCGGCAGGTTTCAACGATCCCGGCGACTACGAGGCGGCTCGGCCGTCGTATCCCCGCGACGCGGTGGCGTGGCTCATCGAGCGGCTCGGCATCCGTGCCGGCTCACGTGTGTGCGATCTCGCGGCGGGGACGGGCAAGCTGACACGGCTTCTCGAACCGACCGGCGCCGAGCTCGTCGCGGTCGAGCCGGTGACGGGGATGCGCGCGACGTTCCGGGAGCTGCTCCCGGACGTGCCTGTGGTCGCCGGCACCGCAGAGGCGCTGCCCCTACGCGGCGACTCGCTCGATGCGCTCGTGGCCGCGCAGGCATGGCACTGGTTCGACCACGACCGCGCCATCGCCGAAGTCCGCCGCGTGCTGCGCGAGGGCGGGGCGCTCGGGCTGGTCTGGAACGCCCGTGACCGCACCGAGCCGTGGGTCGACGCCGTGTGGAGGATCATGGACCGGGTCGAGAAGCACGCCCCGTGGCGTGACCACGAGAACTGGCGGGACAGCGCGTTCCGCGCGATGCCCGGATTCGGCGCGCTCGAGCGGGCCGAATTCCGGCACCGGCAGTCGAGCACCGCGGAAGGCGTCGTCCGGCGCATCTCCTCCGTGAGCCACGTGGCCGTCCTGCCGCAGGATGAGCGGGCCGCGGTGCTGGACGAGGTCCGGGCGGTGCTCGCCACACATCCCGACGTCGCGGGCCGTGAGGTGGTCGAGATCCCGTACCGGGTCGATTGCATCGCCGTGCCCCGTGTCTGACACGCGGCAGATCGGGTACATCGTTCCCCGGCGCTGACGACAGTGTCAGAATGGACGGAGGGCGTCCCCCGGGGGACGGGCAGCGAGGAGGAGTGCCATGGCAGCAGCGGTCTCGTCACCGCTGCCGGGTTTCGGCCGACCGCCGATCCCGTACGGCCGGCGCCTCGAGCTGCCGCGCCGGGGCACGACCTTCCTCCGCGAGCTGCCCGGGCCGCCGGGCGCGCCGACGCTCCTCCTGCTCCACGGCTGGGTGGCCACCGGCGGGCTCAACTGGTTCCACAACTTCGAACCGCTGTCGGAGCATTTCCGGGTGATCGCGCCGGACCTCCGTGGCCACGGCCGGGGGCTGCGCCACCGCAGCGTGTTCCGCCTCGCAGAGTGCGCGGATGATTGCGCGGCCACGATCCTCGAGCTCGGCACGGGGCCCGTCATCGCGGTCGGGTACTCCATGGGCGGCCCGGTGGCCCAGTTGCTCTGGCGCCGCCACCGCGACCTCGTCGACGGGCTCGTGCTGTGCGCGACGTCGGCGGGCTTCTTTCCGGAGCGCCGGTCACGGCTCCTCTTCCAGGCCGCGATGCTGGCGACGGTCGCCACCGCACGTGCCGGCGTGCAGCGGCGGGTGCTCGGCGTGCTGCCACTCGTTCCGTTGCCGAGCGGTGGCATGTCGTTGTGGGCGGCCGGCGAGATGCGCCGACACGATTGGCGCATGATCGTCGAGGCCGGGCACTCGATCTCCACGTACCACGCCCGCCGTTGGATCGGTGACATCGACGTGCCGACCGCGGTGGTCTGCACGACGGAGGATCGCGGGGTCTCGCCGTCGCTACAGGTTGCGGCCGCGGAGGCGATCCCCCGCGCGCGCCTCTACCCCGTCGCCGACGGTCACCTCGCGTGCGCGAGCCCCCGGTTCACGGAGCCGCTGCTCGCCGCCTGCCACGACGTCGCCGATCGCGGCCGCTGACCCGCCGCGCGCCGTCACGATCTCGGCCCACCACCGCGGCCGTTCGCGGCGGGCCCACGATTCCGGCACCCACCCGCGAACCATGGATCGCAGCGAATCGAAGTCGCGCAGCGCGAACATGATGTGGCCGGAGATCACGATGATCAGCACGAGCCACGTCGAGTCGTGCACGAACGTTGCTCCGGTGCGCCAGCTGTCCGAGAAGGGACCCGGCCAGCGCATGATCGAACCGGTCATCAGCATCACGACGATCGCCGCCCCCGTGAACACCGCGTTGAGCTTCTGGCCGGGGTTGAACTTCCCGAGCTGCGCGTCGTGACGGGTCCGCGGTGACCACCAGCGCCGGTCGTCGCGCGTCCAACGGTTGAACCGACTGAGATCACGGCGCAGTTGCCGGCCCGCGGGCGCGACGATCCCGAGGAGCAGTGGAACGGGCAGGAGCAGGCCGGTGTAGACGTGAATGCTCTTCACGAGCGCCCGGTTGGCGACGATGGTCGCGAGCGAGCCGACCTTCAACGACGCGCCGGTCGCGATCAGCACG
>DASQHW010000002.1:0-3560 GCA_035631895.1 Acidimicrobiia bacterium
GGTGTTCGTTGCCGGTCTCGTCCTCGCCTGGCGTCCCCTCGACGCACCCGAGCTCAGGCGATCGGCGGCGCTGCCGATAGGCCTGCTCGTCGCGGCCGTCGTCTTCGTGATCGGTACCGCATTCCAGCGCGCAACATGGCAACAGCCCTCCGAGAGCAGATATGTCTACGTCGTCGCCTTCATGCTGATGCCCGCACTCGGCGTGGCTGTAGATGCAATCGTCGTGCGGTCGCGCGCTCTCGGGTGTCTCTCGCTCGCGCTCCTGGCCGTCGGCATCCCCGGCAACGTACAGTCAGTTGCTCATTACGCCGATCAACAAGAGCACCCGGAACAACTGTTCCGCACGATGATGGCGGCGCTGCCGTACCTGCCAATCGCACGGCAAGTGCCACCGTCACAGAGCCCCCAGGCCGGTGCCGATCCGTGCGTTCCCACCCTCGGTTGGCTGCTCGATGCGGGCAGGACCGGCCGCCTTCCCATGCGGTCGGCACCAACCTCGGTCGAGGCCGAAACCGACACGATACGCATGTCGCTCGTGCTCTATCACTGCCTCGGCGAGCAGTACCCGCGTCCACTCGTAGTTCCCCAGACCTGCGTGCAACTGCGACAACCGGTGTTCGTGCATCTCAGTCGAGGCGAGGCCGTCAAGATACGAGCGGGAGTCGTTCGGTTCGCCCCTCTCGCCGGTCCTACCGATCCGGTGTTTCCGGTCGTCGCGCCGGCCGGGCGCGTCGCAGTCGCCATCCGAACGATCTCGGTGCGCCTCATCTCCGACAGCGCGTCGACCCTCGCAGCGGTACAAGACCGCGGCGGACGTATTTCTCCTCCGAAGGCGCCGGCTGACTCCTCGACCGGGGTGGCAACGGTGTGTGTGCCGTCGGTGGCGCGCGCCGCGAGCGACAGCGCCGCCCGGTCCGCAGCGTTCGGCGCGTGACGGTCCGGACCTATCTCGTAGGTGTCGGGACGCTCGTTGCGCTCGTCGTTGCCGTGGCGTTCACCGCGCGCCGGTTGCGCGGCTACCTGCTTCCCGGTTGGTCCGGGGCACACCGACTGCTCGCGGAGTCGGTCATCGGCATCGCGGTCCTTCTCGCACTCGCGGAGATCGTCGGAACTCTCGGTCAGTTCCGGCGCGTGCCGCTTCTCCTGGCCGCGCTGGTCATGTGCGCCGCCGTGGGGAGTCTGACGCCGGCCCTTCGCGGCGGTGAACACGCGCGCATGCGCCTTCGAGCGAGCGCTGCGGTCGCTCCGGTGTTGCTCGTCGCGGTCACGCCGTGGTTGGCGCGAACATTCGGCGCGTTGCGGACCGGCATGTTGGGTTACGACTCGCTCGACTATCACCTGCCCATCGCCGCTCGTGCCGTCCAGTCCAGCCATGTCGCGTCGCTCGTGTTCACCTTCCCAGGGCTCGAAACCGCCTTCCATCCCGCGAACTCCGAGCTGATCCACGGCGTAGGCATGCTCGCGTTGCAGCGCGACACCCTGTCGCCGTTCTTGAACCTGGGTTGGCTCGGCCTGGCGCTGCTCGCCGCCTGGTGTGTGGGCCGGAACCGGAACCTCGGACCTCTGACACTTGCGACCGTCGTGACCCTGCTCGCGTCTCCACAGTTCGTCGCGTTCCTCGCCGGGCGCCCGACGAACGACCTCGCGACGCTTGCGCTGTTTCTCGCTGGTGTCGCGCTGTTGCTCAATGGCGCTGATTCGCGGCCCGCGACGGCGCTGGCCGCGGTCGCGTGCGGATTGGCGCTCGGCACCAAGCTCACAATGGTGATCCCGGTTGTCGCGCTCACCGTCGGGGTGATCGCCGTTGCGCGCCGCGGTGCTCGCTCCGCAACGGCGGCCTTGTGGATGTCGGGCCTCGTCGCGGCGGGAGGCTATTGGTACGTGCGCAACCTCGTTGCCGTCGGGAACCCGATCCCCGCGCTCCACCTGGGCATCGGGCCCGTCTCGTTCCCGGTCACCCACTTCGCGCGGCCGTATGGCTCGTTCACGATCGCGCACTACCTGGGTGATCTGGGGATCTGGCGCTCGTGGTTCCTGCCGGGGCTGCGCGCGAACCTCGGCTGGGGCTGGCCCCTGATCGTCGGCCTCGGCGCGACGGGCTGGGTGCTCGCGCTGGCGCGCGGAGATCGCATGTTACGCATGCTCGGGGCGGTTGGCGTCGTCTCCTTCCTCGGCTATCTCGTGACACCGCAGAGCGCGGGTGGACCGGAGGGTCGCCCCATCCTGTTCGAAAGCGACGTGCGGTTCGCGTTTCCGGCGCTCGTGCTCGGGCTCGTGCTGCTACCGATGGTGGTGTCGCTGAGGTCGCACCGCGCACGGGTGTGGCTGTCGGCGCTCGTGGCGATCGCACTCCTGAACGATGCGTTGTACGCGACCGGCGCCGGCGCGAGTCTCCTCGCCGTCGCACTCGTCGCAGAGCTCGTGGTGACGACCGTCGCGGTCGTCCTCGGGCGACGTGTGCGGCGCCGGCCCGGCCGCGTTGTTGCTGCAGTTGGTTGTGTTCTCGCGCTCGGCGTCGCTGCGGGCGCCGGTTGGGAGGTGCAGCGTTCCTACCTCTCGGCGCGGTATGCGGACGTCGCACATCACCTGCCGTATGCGAGCGCGCCCCGTCAAGAGCTTGTTGCGCTCTACGCATGGGTGCGACACGTCTCGCACAGCCGCATCGCACTCGCTGGCCTGGGGATCTCCTATCCGTTGTTCGGTGCCGATCTGTCGAATCATGTGCAGTACGTCGGCCACAGGGGCCCACATGGGGCGTTCGATCGGGTGCAGACCTGCCGGGAATGGCGACAGCTGCTGAATGGCGGTCACTACGACTTCGTGGTGGTCAGCGCCAACGCGCGCGGCGCGAGTCAGCCCGTCGAAGCACAGTGGACACGCTCGGATCCTGCCGCGCGGCTGGTTCTGCACGTCCGCACGGCGTCGGTGTTCCGCGTGACGGGTGCGTTCGCGACGGACGGATGCGGGTGAGGCTGCCGCCTAGATCCGATCCTCGGCAACGGCGTTGGTGACCCACGGGATCACTTCGTCGAGCATCTCGCTCAGCGTCGTCGTGGCTTCGAACCCCAGGACGCGAGACGCCTTCTCGGTCGAGGGGACACGGCGCTGCACGTCGTGCTCGAACGGTGCATCGGAGACCCAGCGCAGGGGCACGTCATCACCCTTGATCTTGTGCCAGATGAGCTCCGCGAGCTCCAGCACCGTCGTCGACACCTTCGTCGACAGGTTGAAGTCCTGGTTCAACGCGTCCGGATGCTCGATTGCCGTCGCGATGCCCTTGGCCAGGTCGCCACCGTAGGTGTAGTGCCGCACCTGCGTGCCGTCGCCGAGAAGGTGCAACGGATCCTGTCCCTTCACGACCTTCTGCACCAGGTCCGGCACGACGTGGCTCATGGCGAGCTTCACGTTGCCGCTCAGCACCTCGACCTCACCGAGCGCCCGGGCCTCTCCGACACCGACACAGTTGAAGGGACGCACGATGGTGTAGGGCAGCCCGTACTGATCGGATGCGGCGTGCGCGAAGTACTCCACCGCGAGCTTCTGGAATCCGTACGACGAGA
>DASQHW010000003.1:0-2368 GCA_035631895.1 Acidimicrobiia bacterium
CGCATACACCCCGCCGTGCACGAGCGCGGCCGTCAGGAGCGCGACGAACGGAAGGATGCGAATGATCGGCCAGAAGCGGTTCCCGCCGTTCGCGAGGAACACGTCGGACAGCTGGCTGCTGGTGAACAGGCCCGTCGCGCGCGCGAAGAGGAACACGATGAAGAACGAGAGCGGCAGCGCGACGACCCAGAGCAGGAACCGCATCCACAACGGCACCGGCGCGAACGTGGGGCTGGGACCGAGCACGGCCTTCGGGATCGGACGCGGCGGATCGACGCTTCGCTCCGCGGCCGCGGGCATCGCCCGCGTTGCGGGGGCGGGAGCAGCCGCGACAGACGGCTCGCGCACCGGCGAGGACTGAGGCGTCGCCGCCGTGGCAGGTGGCGCAGCCGCTGCGGCCGGAGGAGTGACCGGCGCCGAACCCGAGCCAGCAGTGCGGGGTACGACCTCGGGCACCTTCAGCGTGCGGCCGCATCCACGACAGGCGAACGTCCCGGCTTCCGGGACCGAAGCCAGGGGGTGCTTGGTGCCGCAATCGGGGCACTGCAGAACGGGAGCCATCGTGCCTATCCCGCCTCCGCGGCCTTGGCCTCGTTGCTGACTCGTGCGAGCGATTCGAGCGCGCGGGCCGCGTGACCGCCGTCGACCGACACCGCGGCGGCCTCCACTCCGGCGCCGAGGTCGGGCGCCACTCCGGCGACGACCAATGCCGCGGCGGCGTTGAGCAACGCCACGTCGCGGTGCGCACCCTTCTCGCCCGCGAGCACGGCGATCACCGCGCGCACGTTCGTCGCGAGATCACCGCCCGCCAGGTGCTGCGGCGTCGCACGCGCGATGCCGACATCGAGGGGATCGAACGTGAACGTGCGGAGCGCACCGTCGGTCAGCTCGTGGATCGTGCTCGTCCCCGTCGTCGTGAGCTCGTCGAGCCCGTCGTCACCGTGGAACACCATCGCACGCACGCTGCCGAGCTCGCGCATCGTGGCGAGCATCCGCGCCGCCATCGTGTCGTCGCTCACACCGACCGCCTGACGACGGACCTCGGCCGGGTTCAGGAGCGGGCCGAGGAAGTTGAACGTCGTCGGCACACCGAGCTCCCTGCGCGCGGGCCCGAGGAAACGCATCGCAGGGTGGTAGCGCGGCGCGAGGCAGAATCCGACGCCTGCCTCCTCGACGCAGCGCGCGACACCGTCCGGACCGAGCTCGATCGCCACGCCGAGGCCTTCGAGCACGTCCGCGGAGCCACACTTCGACGACTGCGCGCGGTTCCCGTGCTTCACCACGCGCGCGCCCGCACCCGCGGCGATCAGCGCGGCCATCGTCGAGACGTTGATCGTGCCCGAACGATCGCCGCCGGTGCCACACGTGTCGATCGCGCCGTCGGGCACGTCGACGGACGTCGCGTATCGCCGCATGGCACGCACGAGCGCGGCCAGCTCCTCCTCGGTCTCGCCCTTCGTGCGCAATCCGATGATGAAGCCGGCAGCCTGCACGTCGGCGACACGCCCCTCGAGCATCTCGCCGAGCGCGGCGTCGATGTCCGCGGACGACAGCGTCGACCCACGGGTCAGCCGCGCCAGGATCGGCGTCAGGATCTCGTTCATTCGCCCCTAATCCCACCACAAGTCGTGGTCCAGGACGCCGCGCGCGATCAGTCCCAGCTGCACCTGCGACGTGCCCTCCACGATCGTGAGCTGGCGGGCGTCGCGGTAGTAGAGCTCGGTGAGATGGTCCTTCATGTAGCCGGCGGCGCCGAGCATCTGGAGCGCCTCACCGGAGACCTTCACCGCGACTTCGGTTGCGTAGTACTTCGCCATCGACAGGAAGGGCACATACTCCTTCGTGTACTTGCCCTCGTCGGCCATCATCGCCGACCGGTAGGTCAACAGGCGCGCCGCTTCGATCTCGGTGGCGAGCTCGGCGATCTTCCACTGCATGCCCTGCATGTCGGCGATCGTGCGCCCGAACGCGGCCCGCTGCTTCACGTAGTCCACCGCGTACATCAGCGCACCCTCGGCGAGACCGATCCCGCGCGCCGCGACGATCGGTCGCATCGAGTTCAACCCCAGCATCGCGAGCCGGAAGCCACCGACCTCGCCGACGACGTTCGCGGCAGGCACGCGCACGTCGTCGAGGAGCAGCTCCCCGGTATCGACGCCGCGCACGCCCATCTTGTCGTCGGTACGGCCCACGGAGACCCCGGGCCACGCCCGTTCGACGATGAAACAGGAGATGTCGTCGTGCTTGCGCGAGTCGGCGGGGCCGGTCTTCGCGAACACGCAGTACCAGTCGGCCTGCACGACGCCCGACATCCAACACTTCGTGCCGTTGAGCACCCAGTCGTCGCCGTCGCGCACGGCCTTGGTGC
>DASQHW010000004.1:0-4231 GCA_035631895.1 Acidimicrobiia bacterium
ATGTGTCTGTGCAGCCCCTCGGAGTTCTTCCCATCGCGCTCGCCGACGAAAGATGGATCTTCGATCAGCGGCGGTCAAGGAAGCCCGGCTTGGCTGTCCGCACGGCACGCGGCGCCGGCGGCGGCACTCTCACGAAACAGCTGCTCGCGGCGTGTGGCGTTCACGTCGGCGCTCGGGTGGATGAGCGCGTCGCGAAAGTCTCCTTGTTGGACCAGCAGTCGTGCTGCGCACGCGGCGACTGCACCCTCGACGTGCTCGGCGGCGAGCGTCGCAGTGAGGGTGTCCCGGCCTGCGGCGAGCGCAATCGCGTCGTGGATGTTCACGTCGTTCGGCGTGTTGGCTCCCGAGCCCGGATCGCAGGACTCCAACAACGTCGTCGCTCCCGTGGTGTCGACGCGCGCATCGGGCATCGTTTCCGTCCAACGTCGGAGCGTCGCGCCGAGGTACGCATCGGCGCCGGCACCGCGTCCGGCGATAGAGGCGCGGAAGCATGTGCGACCGGAGCTCGTGTAGAGAACCTCCGACCCGGACGAATAGGCATCGGCGGCCCGGAGGGCAGTCGGCGGATCCAGGCGCGCAGCGAGCATGAGATACAGCGTGAAGTCGTCGAATTGGTCGTCGCTGCCGGACGAGGGCTTGATCGCCTTCTCACCTGTATGCAGAGCGGGGATCGGCGGCAGCAAGGGTGCGTCATTGATCACGGTCGGGTCGAGGAAGATCCTTGTCGTCGGCGTGGGCCCCGTGAGCGCCGCATCGATCGCCGAGTTCCCATCCGTCGCCTCGAGCACGCGAACGACCTCCGGGCCGAAGACGTATGGCGCGCCGAAGAACGAATCGACCACGGCGGGGACGGCTTGCGTGCGTTGCGTGGCCTGCGCGGAGTCGTGCGCCGAGAGACCGGCATACACGCGTTGCTCCGCCGAAGACTGTTCGGTGAGATACCGCTTCTCGATGCGACCGGCGTCACCCTCGATGAGCGCCCTGAGCGCGACCGACGATCCGGACGTCGACGCGTCTGCGCGTTTCTCGAGTCTCGGGAGGTTGAAGTGCTGATCCTGGAGCACGTGCGTCAACTCGTGCGCGAGCGTGACGCGGGTCTCGATTGTGAGTGGCCCGGTGCCCCTCACGTAGATCTGTTTGTTGGTGGTGTCGTAGAACGCGACGGTGTCCGCTGCCTGCGTCGTATTGACCGCGCCTGCAAGGTCGGCGTCGGCACCGATGAGGCCAGCGGCCCGCAGCAGCGCGGTCGACTGCTGGATCTGCGCTCGCTCCTTCCTCAGGTCGGTAGGACTGATCGTCATCTTCTTCTCGAATGACTGCACCGACAGATAACTGATCTTCACCGGATGCTTGAACGTCAGACCGCGGAGGGCTTCGACGCGAGACGCGATCGGCGCGACCTGCTCGTCCCAATGCGAGGGATGGCCCGCGCCGCGCGTCAACCTGTAGACGCCGACGCCCGAGGCGACCAACACCGCCAGGACCGCGGTCGATGCGACGAACGGCCAAAGGGACGCCTTGCGGCTCTTCGCATCGGGAGGGCTCCAAGGCGTATCGGACGCCGGCGCATGTGGTTCCGCATTGCCCTCGGACGCGCCGGCCACCGAAGGCTGCCCGAGCGATCCGGAGCGCCAGGGTGTGACCGTCTCCGACCCGCATTTCGGACACGACGTGACCGTCTCCGGGACCCAGTCCTGGCATTTCGGGCACGTTCTCACCTGGGAGATATCGGCCCCGACGACGCCGACTCGAGCACCAATGACGTTTGTGCGCCTAGATGTCCTCGGGAATTCCGCAAATGTCCGTGTCAAACGTGGGAAAGAAGTTGCTATCGACCGCAACGGCGTCTCCGGCACGACGCCCGTGTACGTTCTCATGCGGTTCGAGGGGCACGGAGGTCGCTCTGGATGGCGCGGACGATGAACTCGCGTGGCGCCCGCATCTGCTTCGCCGTGATGGCGGCGATGCTCGCGGCGTTCGGGCTGGCGGCGTGCCAGCCGCCACCGAGCGGTGGCAGCTTCGCCGACGTTGTGGTCTTCGGCGGATTGACGCAGCCGACGGCATTTCGCTTCGCTTCCGACGGTCGCGTCTTTGTCGCGGAGAAGAGCGGCTTGATCAAAGTCTTCGACAGCTTGAGCGACACGACGCCGACGATCTTCGCCGACCTTCGCACCGAGGTGGACAACTATTGGGATCGCGGGTTGCTCGGCCTCGCGCTCGACCCGAGCTTTCCGCAGAAGCCATGGGTGTACGTGCTCTACGCGCGCGACGCACCCATCGGCGGCACACCGCCGGTGTGGAAGGACTCGTGTCCGACCCCGCCGGGTCCCCAGCAGGACGGATGCGTCATCAGCGCACGCCTCGCGCGCCTCCAGGCGTCGGGCGATCACATGACCGGCACGATGCAGGTGCTCATCGACGATTGGTGCCAGCAATTCCCCAGTCACTCGATTGGTGACCTGCAATTCGGAAGCGATGGCGCGTTGTACGTGAGCGGTGGCGAGGGCGCCGGCTTCACGACCTCGCTCGACTACGGACAACACGGTTCTCCGGAGACGAACCCGTGCGGCGACCCACCAGGCGGCGTCGGCGGCACGATGACCCCGCCGTCGGCCGAGGGAGGCTCCCTGAGGTCACAAGACCTGCGCACGGCCGGCGATCCCGTGGGCCTGGACGGCACCATCCTGCGCGTCAATCCGGACACGGGCGCCGGGCTCCCCGACAATCCCCTCGCCTCGAGCCCCGACCAGAACGCACGGCGAGTGGTCGCGTACGGGTTCCGCAATCCCTTCCGGTTCACGATGCGACCCGGCACCGATGAAGTGTGGGTGGGCGACGTCGGCTGGCAGACGTGGGAGGAGATCGACCGCGTCACGAATCCGAAGTCGCCGACGATCGCGAACTTCGGATGGCCGTGCTACGAGGGCTCCGGCCGTCAGCCGTCATGGGAAGCCGCGAACTTTTCGATCTGCGAGAACCTCTATGCCGCGGGAACCACCGCGGAGAGGGGGCCGGTGTTCCAGTACAACCACGGGTCCGAGGTGATCACCGGCGACGGTTGCGGCCACGGCGGAGCCATCAGCGGCATCGCCTTCATGCCCGCAGACGCGATTGCGTACCCGGCCGAGTATCAGGGTGCGATGTTCTTCTCCGACTACTCGCGACAGTGCATCTGGGTCGCGCCCCGCCAGGGATCGACGGCACCGCTTCCCGACATGTCCAAGCGGCGAAAGTTCATGACTGCGACCCAGCCCGTGGATCTCGAGATCGGTCCGAACGGCGACCTGTTCTACGCCGACCTCACCGGTTCGATTCACGAGATCCGCTACAACTCTCCGCCCATCGCGGTCATCAACGCTGACAAGAAATTCGGCCCACTCCCTCTGACCGTGCACTTCGACGGTACGAAGTCGATCTCGAGCTCCGGCAGCGCGCTGACGTACTCATGGGATCTCAACGGCGACGGGGTGTACGGCGACTCGACGTCACCGACGCCGGCGTTCACGTACTCCGCCTCGCAGAATGTCACCGTCGGCCTGAAGGTCACCGACACGGCAGGAGGCTCCGGCACCACCACGACGATCGTGAGACCGGGAGACACACCTCCGACGCCGGTCATCGACGCCCCACCGAGTGGAACGACGTGGCACGTCGGTCAGCAGATTGATTTCTCGGGTCACGCGAACGACGCCGAGCAGGGCACGCTCCCGAGCACGGCGCTCAATTGGACGTTGATAATTCACCACTGCCCGTCGTCGTGCCACCTGCACTACGTGCAGACCTGGAACCAGACCGATCACGGAAGCTTCGTCGCACCCGATCATGACTATCCCTCGTACCTCGAGCTGAGGCTGACCGCGACGGATGCCCGGGGACTCGCTTCGAATGCAAGCCTGCGGCTCGATCCCCAGACCACGACGCTGACACTCCAGTCCAACCCGTCCGGGTTGAACGCCGCGGCCGGTTCCACAGCCGGTCCCACGCCGTTCACGATCACGGTCATCACCGGCGGCACCGTGACGGTCTCGGCGCCTTCGCCGCAGACGATGGGCTCGACCACCTATCAGTTCTCCGGATGGTCCGACGGCGGGACCGAGACACACGACGTCGTGGTCTCTACGCCCACCACCTTGAGCGCGCAGTACGCCGCGTCACCCTGATCCGTGCCTTCGTGCGTGGTGACGTGGACTGTGCGCACACAGAAGTTCCGTCGCTCGCGACTCGGTAAAGT
>DASQHW010000005.1:0-3926 GCA_035631895.1 Acidimicrobiia bacterium
CCCCGCGTCGATAACGGTCGAGGTGCCGGCGGCCCGTGACGTCGTGACCGAAGACGTTGATCCGGCCCCGGTCGGTGCGGTCGAGGGCACCGATGAGGTTGAGCGTGGTCGTCTTGCCGCTGCCGGATGGTCCGACGAGCACGGTGAGCTCGCCCGGCCGCACGCGGAACGACACGTCTTCGAGCACCGCGACGCGCCGGCCGGCGAATGTCTTCGCCACGTGCTCGACCTCGACGGCGGAACCCTCACTCATGCTGCATCGCCGAGAGTGGAGTGACGCGGGCAGCGCGGAGTGCCGGGTACAACGCACCGAGCAGGGCCATGCCGAACGCGAAGACCAGGGCCCGGCCGAAGATCCTGGCGGCGTATGCGGGTTGGAACACGCCGACGAGCGAACCGACGTGCTTCAGCATCTCCACCGCTACCACGCCGATCACCACGCCACACGCTGCTCCGATGAGCGTGATCAGCAGTGCCTCCCCGACGATCAACGAGACCATGCGGCGCCGACTCCAACCGAGCGCCCGCAGCACTCCGAGCTCGTGCATGCGTTCGAAGAACGACAACAGTGATGTGTTCATCACGCCGGTCGCTCCGACGAACAATGCGAGGATCGACCCGCCGACGTTCGCCGCCGAGAGCAGCACCAGATTGCGATCGACGCGTCCGTAGTCGGTCGCGCTCCGTGCGGTCGCGAGCAAGGGATTCGGCTCCTCGATCGCGTGCCGGAGGCGATTGATGTTCTCACCCGGGCGCGCGCGGACGAAGATCAGCGTGTACACCCCGGGCTGGCGGTGCCAGGCCTGGAGCTCGGTCAGGGGGAACATCCCGGCGGCGTCGCCGGCTGCGTTGCCGGTCGACATGATCCCGACGACCCGGAAGGTGCGCTCCTCGATGCGGAAGCGCTGGCCGACATCGACGCCGAAGTCCTGGGCGGCGCGCCAGCCCAGCATCATCTCGTCGGACGCGTCGCGGCCAGGTGAACGCCCGCGTAGGAGCGTCACGCCGAACTCGGCTTCGTCCCGGGGATCGATGCCGAATTCGATGAAGAAGGGGTGGTCGGCGTTGATCTTGCCCGTCGCGACGAATACGCCGACTGCACTCTCGACGCCGCGTGTGGTGCGCACGGCGGTCACCGCCTTGGCGTCGAGGGCGCTGTAGAGAATGTCGGAGGCACCCTTCTGCGAGACGCTGAAGTCCGCATTTCCGGTGCGCAGGATCGACACCGCGGTCTTCCGCAGGGAAGACGTCAGCACACCGAGCGCGAGCACCGCCGTGACACCGATCGCAACTGCGACCGCGGTGACGGCGGCGCGCAGGCGATGACGCGTCACGTTGTGCAGGACGAGGCCGAGGAACGTCACGCCGGTCTGCCGAGCCAGGTCTTCACGACCTCCATTGTTCGCGGCCCCCCGTCCCGGCACAGGGCCTGCGGGTCACCGATCGGCAGGGACTTTGGTCGGGAATTCGGCCCGTGCGCTCCCAACGACCGGCCCTGCGGCGCCGCGGATGCGATGGTCCTGCGTCCGGAGGACATCCGGCCCTGGCTCGATCAGTGCCACGGGTCGATCCTCTGTCCATGGATGCACACCGACCCGCCACCGCGCACATCGACGAAGCGCTCGAGCGTTTCGCCCACCGGCAGCTGATTGCCGGCAGCGAGGTCGTCGACTTCCTCCTCGACCTCCGCGCCGTCGTTACCGCCGACGCGGTACTTGCGCTGCTGGAGCTGCAAGCCGTCGGTTGACGTAATCGGCACGTACGCGTTGCCGGGCAACGCCGGCGAAGAGTTCCGCCGTGCCCGGTCGTCAGCCGGTCGCCGGCACATCCGTCATTGCGGCTGCGAGGTGCTTCCCCCAGTCGCGAGCCCGCGTCGCCTCTTCCGGCTCGAGATGGTTCTGTCGGGTCACGAAGAAGCTCTCGGGATCCGCGATCATCCCGGACCCGTGTGCTCGCAGCCTGCGGGCAATCCCCCTCGACGCCCGGCCTGTCAGGGCGGCCGGCATGTCGAAACGCGTGTCGAACGCGGCGGCACGGGCCGGGACACGCCCGACCGACGCGAACCATTCCCTCAAGCCCTCGCCTTCGGCGTCCGGATCGAGCACGAGGTCGGGATCTCGATCCCGCGCCTTCACCGCCGCGTCGCGGGTGCCGGCACGGCTCATGCCGTGCGCGTGTGTCGGGCCGCCGACGACGACGAGGTCCGCAGCGTCGAGCATCTCTTCACGTGCGTCGGAGACCGGGACGACCGTGACGTCCGCGTTCGCGTCGCGGAGTCCGCCGGCGATCGCCTCCGCAATGAGATGGGTGTTGCCGTACATCGACTCGTAGATCACAACGGTGTTCATGGGACGGTCCTTCCGGATGCGGTGGATGACCTGTGCATGCGGCGTTCACTCGCCGTGACGATCTCTGAGCGCGGCTTCGAGGAGCACGCGGCGTTCGGCGGACCCGATGACGGCGCGAGCGCGGTCGACGGCGTCCGGGTTCACGGATATGGACGTGATGCCGAACCGCACGAGTTGCTCTGCGAACTCCGGACGGTTCGAGGGCGCTTGGCCGCAGAGCGACGAGGTGATGCCGGCGTCGCGGGCGGCCGCGATGATTCGGCCGATGGCGTCGAGCACCGCGGCGTCGGACTCGTCGAAGAGCTCCGCGCATATCTCGGAGTCGCGGTCGACGCCGAGCATCAGCTGCGTGAGGTCGTTCGAGCCGATCGACACCCCGTCGATGCCCAGCGCCGCATACTCGGGGATGCGGTATACGACCGAGGGGACTTCGGCCATGACCCAGCGGTGGAGGCCGCGCTGGCGGCCGAGCGGGCTCGCGTCGAGGAGCTCGAGGCACGCCTCGAGCTCCCAGCGCGTGCGGACGAACGGAATCATGACGTGCAGGTTCGGGGTCTGCTCGCGTACCCGTGCGAGGAGCTCGCATTCGAGCGCGAACAGGTCGGGCTCGCGGACGTAGCGGTAGCAGCCGCGGTAGCCGATCATCGGGTTCGCCTCGACCGGCTCGAACTCGGCGCCACCTTCGAGGTTGCAGAACTCGTTGCTCCGGAAATCGATCGTCCGGTACACGACCGGCCGCGGCGCGAACGCGCTCGTGACGCGCAACAGCGATGTCGACATCCGATCGAGGAACTCCTCCCGTCCCCCGCGGGCGAGCAGCGCACGGGGGTGCACGCCGCCGAGCGCGTCACTGATCATGAACTCCGCACGGAGCAGCCCGACGCCGTCGACCGGGAGCGCCGCGACCCGTTCCGCCTGGTCTGCGATCGCAAGGTTCACGTACAGACGTGTCGCGATCGCCTCGGCGATGAGATGTGTGTTGCCGTACATCGACTCGTAGATCACAACGGTCTTCATGGGAAGGTCCTTCCGGGTGCGATATATGACCTGTGCCCGCCGGCTTCACTCGCCGTGACGATCTCGGAGCGCGGCCTCGAGAAGCACGCGGCGCTCGGCGGACGCGATGACGGCGCGCGCACGATCGACGGCGTCCGGGTTCACTGATATGGACGTGATGCCGAACCGCACGAGCTGCTCTGCGAACTCCGGCCTGTTCGAGGGCGCTTGGCCGCAGAGCGACGACGTGATGCCGGCGTCGCGGGCGGCGGCGATGATTCGGCCGATGGCGTCCAGCACCGCGGCATCGGACTCGTCGCAGAGCTCCGCGCATATCTCGGAGTCGCGGTCGACGCCGAGCATCAGCTGCGTGAGGTCGTTCGAGCCGATCGACACCCCGTCGATGCCCAGCGCCGCATACTCGGGGATGCGGTACGTCACCGAAGGAACTTCGGCCATCACCCATCGGTGGAGACCGCGCTGGCGGCCGAGCTCGCTCGCGTCGAGGAGCTCGAGGCACGCCTCGAGCTCCCAGCGGGTGCGTACGAACGGAATCATGACGTGCAGGTTCGGGGTCTGCTC
>DASQHW010000006.1:0-12603 GCA_035631895.1 Acidimicrobiia bacterium
CGCAGGGCGCGGTATGGGGCCAGCACCAACGAAGGTGGCGTGCCCGCGGCTCCAACGACCGCCGCATCACCAAGGCGTTGCGTCGGTACTGGGGCCCGGACGCGGACGCGATGCGAGTGCAACTCGCGTGCGAAGACGCCCGCTTCGTCACCGGCGTCGTGCGAATGGTCGGTGACGAGTTGGGCCTCTCGGACGCCGATCGGCGCCGGGTCGGCGCGGCCGCGGTGCGCTCGCGGCTGCTCGGCGAGGGCGACGACTCCCTTGCCCGCGTCGATGCGGCATGGCGCGCGTGGTGGCCGCCACCGCCCGGACCGACCGGCCGTGCGCGCCTCGACGATTTCCTCGGCGCGTGGCGCGCATGGTTGGAGGAACCCGCCCGGTGACCGAACAACGGTTGGTGTTCGGTGAGATCGCCGCGCAGTACGACGAGGCACGGCCGTCCTATCCCGGCGCGCTCTTCGACGCGGTCATGGCCTTCGGCGAGCTCTCCCCCGGAGATGCGGCCCTGGAGATCGGCGCCGGCACCGGCAAGGCGACGGCAGAGTTCGTCGCCCGTGGACTTCGCGTACACGCGCTCGAGCCGAGCGCACCGATGGCCGCCGTGCTGCGAACCAAGGGCATTGCTGCGGAGGAGGTGACGTTCGAAGACTGGCGCGTGCAGCCGGAACAGTTCCGGTTGCTGTACGCAGCCCAGGCCTGGCACTGGGTCGACGGCGACGACCGCTACGAGAAGGCAGCGGCGGCGCTCGCGCCGAACGGTGTCGCAGCGCTGTTCTGGAACAAGCCGCGCGCCTGGGCGGGTGCGCTGGGCCGAGACAACGACGCGGTGTACGAGCGATTCGCGCCGGAGATGACGAGCTCCGTCGGCTCGTGGAACCTCGACTGGGTCGCCGAGCAACTTGCCGGGTCGCGGTTGTTCGTGCCCGCGGTCACCCAGGCGTTCACCTGGCACCGTACGTATACGACCGAACAATGGGTGCGCCTGCTCGGCACCCACTCGGACCACCGGATCCTTCCGGAGGCGCAGCGCACAAAGCTCCACGCCGCGGTCGGCGATGTCATCGATGCCCATGGTGGCGCCGTCGATGTCGTCTACGACGCGGTCTTGTACCTCAGTCGGCGAGCCTGAGCGCCACCGCCGGTTCAATGCGGGAAGCGCTGCGTGCGGGCGCGAAGGTCGCCGCGAGCGCGCACAGCAGAGTGCCCAACACCAGGATCGCGATCGATCCGATGGGGACCCGGAACGCGATATCCGAGCCGAATGCGTCGGTGAGCGTGATCGACCAGGCGCACACGAGCGCGAGAGCGGTGCCGATGAAGACGCCTTCGACGGCGACAAAGGCCGACTCGACGACGAACGCGGCGCGCACCGCTCTGGCTTGAAAGCCGAGCGCGCGCAAGACACCGACCTGCCGTCGTCGCTCACGAACCGCGCGGACCATGATCACGCCGATACCGGCGACGCCGACGACGAGCCCCAGCGCGAGATAGCCGCGCATCAGCAGGAAGAACTGCTGCTGGTTGGCAAGCTGTACCTGCACGACGTGACGAATCGTGTCGGCCTTCCCGCCGTTCGGGAGGAAGCGGCCGGCGAAACGGTCGGCGAACCGCGTCGGGTCCCCGACGTCGACGTACGCGCGGCTCGGTACCGAACTGGCGCCCGAGAGCGCCCGCATTGCAGGCAGCCCGACGAGCACCCCATTTTGCAGGAAGTCGTTCGGCGCGACGGCCGCGACCGTGAAGGTGTGGCGCGCGCCGCCGATGGTGTCGACTGCGGTGAAGGTGTCACCGATGTGGACACTCTGGTGCGGGGGGCCGCCGCGGCCGGTGAGAAAGAACTTGTCGATGATGGCAAGGTCCGGGTTTGCGAGCACCCTTCGATACGCGTCCCCGTCCGTCGGCGCGGTGCCGCGGTCATCGAGCGCCGGGGGTCCGTGATCGATGAAACGAGCGTCGTATGCGGTCGCTTCCCACGGGCGGGCTTCGGACAGGCCCGGCGCGCTCGTGATGTCGACGTTTGTCGTGACCAGAGGCGCAACCGCGCGTACGCCGCGCTCGCGCGCGAGCGCGTCGAAGGGCACGGGATTGCTCGGGTTCGACTCGACGACCACGTTGTATCCGCCCGATGCATCGCGCGTGAACTTCCCGAGCTGGCCGGAGAACATCGACGCGAAGACCGACACCATCACCAGGATGAAAACGACGAGTGCGAACATGCCGAGTGTCATCGACGTGCGAAACCGGCGCGCGAGCGGATACGCGAGACCCAATCGCACGCGCAACGATCGCTTGGCGAGACGACCGATCACATGACCGACAGCCTCCTGGTGCTGAGCGACGAGCACCACGGCCGCGCCGACGAGCACGAGACCCTGGACCGTGAACAGCAGGACATCGATGTTGCCGCCCAGTGCAAGCGCGACGGGCACCGCGGCAACCGCCCACACCAGCACCGCGACCGCCGCGCCCGTCGTCGCGATCGTGCGGGGGACGTTGCGGGCAATGGCAGGCGTGACGCCGACGAGGACGAGCACCGGGCCCAACATCAGCGCGAGGAAGGACGCCGCCATCACGCCGGCAAGGGTGAGCGACAGTCCGACGACGGCCGCAGCCAATCCGGCATAGGACGCCCGGCGCCGGGGCCGCCGGCGCGCCGGCTCATTGATGTCACGAATCGCCTGGATGATGTTGAAGCGACTGAGCCAGAGGCTGGTCAGCAGCACTGTCGCGACCGCGATGAGGAACCCGACGACCATGCCCCGCTGCACGCTTGCCCACTTGAACGCAAAGTGCAGCGTGAGACGGTCGTCATTCGACCGGCTCCCGAACAGCTTCGACGCAGCTGCCATCAACACGCGCCCGAGCCCGAGCCCGGCGAACGTGCCCGCGATTGCGGAGATGACGGCATAGCACCAGCCCTCAGCAGCGAATGCTCCGACGAGCGAGGCGCGGCGGAGCCCGAGGGCGCGCAGCATGCCGAGCTCGGACTTCCGCTCGTCCGCGAGCATGAAGAAGATGTTGACGAGGAGCAGGATGCCGGCGAGCACGGCGAACGTCCCGAGCGAGGTGTAGAGCCGCGACAACGACTTCCCCGCGGCATCCGCCCGGTCGAGCACCGTGCGCTTGGCGTTCTCGACGCTGTACTTGGCCGGCCCGAGCTGCGCGCGCAACGCTGCGTCGACGCGATCGGTGAGTCGCGCCCCCTGTTCGACTCCTCCCCGGTTCGACACGAGGACGAGCGACTGCGGGGGTGCGCCCGGATGCCCGGTGCTCATCGTCGCGATCGTGCCGGGCGCGACGAACGCGTTGTTCGCCTGCGTCTCGTCGCCTCGCCAGAACCCCGCGACCCCGAGCTTGGGAAGCACGCGCACGACACGGAGCTTCACCGTGCTGCCGTACGCGAAGGCCTCGATCGTCGAGCCGGTGCCGATGTGCAGTGAGCGCGCGAGGTCATGTCCGATCACCGCTTCGCCGGGTCGAGGCGTCGCACCCGAGATCCCCGTTGCGTGGCTGTCGCCGCCGAAGCGCCGCGCCGCGTCGAAGTCGGTCTCGAGCAACTGCGCCTTCGCCGCCGCGAATCCGTCCGCTGCGATCGCTGCCCGGGTGAGCGTCAGTGGCAACACCCCGTCCACGTTCGCGTCGTGGAAGGCCCCAAGGGATGCCCGGATCGGCGCGCCCGCCGCGATGCCGTTCGAGGAGACGACCTCGTCGATCGGACCGAGCTGCTCGTACGCGCCCCGCCGCACCGATGCGTCGAAGGTGTCGCCGATGACGAACGAGCCCGTCATGATCGCCGTGCCCAGCAGCGAACCGAGCACGACGAGCAACGTCTCACGGGGCCGGCGCACCGCGTTGCGCAGCGCAAGGCGGCGCAACACCGGACGGCGCGCGAGCACGTAGAGGAACGGGCACGAGACGAGGGCGACGATGATCATCGCGGTACAGCTGCGCCCGCGATGAGCTCGTCGCTCACGATGCGGCCGTCGCGCATGCGGATCATGCGATTCGCGCTCCGCCCGACGCCGTCGTCGTGCGTCACGACGATCAATGTCTGTCCGTCTGCGTGCAGCTCCCGGAGCAGCTCGAGCACATGCTCGGCGGTCTCGGAGTCGAGTGCCCCCGTCGGCTCGTCGGCCCAGACGACCCGGGGGCGGCCGGCGAGCGCGCGTGCGACGGTGACCCGTTGCTGCTCACCGCCGGACAGCTCGGCCGGACGATGCCTGAGCCGGCCGCCGAGACCCACGCGGTCGAGCGTCTCGGTCGCGCGTTTCCGTGCCTGCTTTGCGTCGGCACCGGCGAGCAGCAGCGGCAGCTCCACGTTCTCCACCGCGCTGAACACCGGGATCAGGTTGTACGCCTGGAACACGAATCCCATTGACGACGCACGGTTGGCGGTGCGCTTGGCATCGCTCAGGGCGTGCAGATCAACCCCGTCGAGCACCACGCGGCCACCGTCGATGTCGTCGAGGCCCGAACAGCAGTTGAGCAACGTCGTCTTTCCCGAGCCCGACGGCCCCATCACGGAGACGAACTCGCCCTCGTGCACGACCAGGTCCACGTCGTGCAACGCAACGACCTCTTCGGCGCCCGTCCGGTAGACCTTGCGGACCGCCTCGGCCACCAACATGGGCTCGCTCACGCGCGAGCTTCTTAGCGCATGCGGACTCGACGGAGCGCCTCGGGCAGCTCCTGGGGCCCTCGAGACCGGAGCGCCGAGACAGCACTGGGGACGTCGCAATGCCGGCGGTCCTGGCCCTCGACGTGCTCGCCGGAGCCGTCGCGCAGGACGAACCGGCACCCGTACTCGGTCTCGATCGACATCGACTCGGCGAGATCGTCCACCACGTCGATCACCACACCTTCGCCGGCCGGATACAACGCCCGCAGGTACTCCGGCGCGTACACGGGCACGCCGTCGACCTCGCCGACCTGCTCGCTGTCGGGGCCGGGCCAGAAATCCTCGTACAGGAACGGCGCGGTCGACTCGCAACAGCCCGTGCCGATGGTGAACACCAACGCACCGCGGCGGTCGCGCTTCGCCCTCTCGACGATGCGCGCCGCCGCGTCGGTGCCGGTGACCCGCACCTCAGATGTTCGCGCTCAATGCGCTGAAGTGCAGGTAGCCGTTGCGATCGGTGGCGGTGTTCTGCCACACGTGCTTGATCTGGCGGTACTCGTTGTACCCGAAGTCGCCGAGCTCACGACCGACGCCCGACTGCTTGTAGCCGCCGAACGGCTGGGTCGGCGTGATCATGTGGTAGTCGTTCACCCATACGGGGCCCGTGCGCATCGCCGCGGCGATGCCATGCGCCCGCTCGAGGTTCTTCGACCACACGCCGCCGCCGAGCCCGTAGATCGAATCGTTCGCGATCTTGATCGCCTCGTCGTCCGAGTCGAACGGGATCACGCACAACACGGGCCCGAAGATCTCCTCCTGGGCGATCTTCATCGAGTTGTCCGCCTCGAAGATCGTGGGCAGGTAGTAGGCACTCTGGTCGAGCCCGGCGGGCAGGTCGGTCGGTTTCGCACCGCCGCACAGCAGCTTGGCGCCCTCGTCGAGGCCGAGCTTCACGTAACGCTCGGTCGTGTCGACCTGGCTCGGTGCGACGAGCGGACCGAGATCGGTGGCCATGTCCATGTTGTCGCCGATGACGATCTTGCCGGCACGATCGACGAGCATGCCGACGAACTCGTCGTAGATCTTGCGCGACACCAACGCGCGCGTGCCCGACTCGCACACCTGGCCGTTGTGGAAGAACGTGCCCCACAGCACACCCGCAGCGGCGAGGTCGAGGTCGGCGTCGTCGAGCACGATGTTCGCCGACTTGCCGCCGAGCTCGAGCGTCACCTTCTTCACCGTGCCCGACGCGAGCTGCATGATGCGCCGGCCGACCTCGGTCGAACCGGTGAAGGCGACCTTGTCGACCAGCGGGTGCTGCGCGAGCTCCTCGCCGGCGCTGCCGCCCGGACCGGTGATCAGGTTCACGACCCCGGGCGGGATGTCGGCGTCCTGCAACGCCTTCACCATCTCGATCGCGCTGAGCGACGTGAAGCTCGCCGGCTTCAGCACCGAGGTGTTGCCGGCAGCGATCGCGGGTGCGATCTTCCAGCCGGCCATGAGGAACGGGAAGTTCCACGGCACGATGCCGGTGCAGACGCCAAACGGCTCGTAGCGCGCGATGCTCTTCGCGGGCGGGAACGGACTCTCGCCGCGTTCCACCACGTCGGGCTGGCTCTCCGCGAGGTCGGCGAACGTGTTCAGGGTCGACACCGCGCCCGGGACGTCGGCGAACATCGCCTTCTTGATCGTGCCGCCCCCGTCGCGCGCTTCGATCTCCGCGATCTCGGCCTGCCGGGCGTTGATGAGCTCGGCTGCCTTGCGAAGCTTCTCGGCCCGCTCCTTGCCCGACATCTTGGGCCACGGGCCCTCGTCGAACGCGGTGCGCGCGGCCTGCATCGCCTTGACCGCGTCCTCGCGGCCGGCCTTGGCGACATCGGCGATCTTCTCGCCGGTCGACGGGGCGTAGGTGGCGAAGGTCTCGCCCGATTTCGAGGGGACCCATTCGCCGTTGATGAACAGCTTCGTCTCGGCCATGAACCGGCTCCTTTGCGCGCAGCGACAGCGGACAGGCTACGGCATCTCGCCGGTGACCTTCCAGGTCGACTTCGCCCCCGAACCCTCCACCTTGCCTTCGCCTTTGAGCTTGAGCAGGTGGGCGTGCACCTGCCGCTGCGCCATCTCGATGAGACCCTCGGGCGTGTCCGTGTAGAGCGCGTCGACGATGCGCTTGATCGTCCGCGGCTCCTGTTTGAGCAATTTGAGGATCTGCCGTTCTCGCATCTTGCGGTGTGCGACATACTCGGCAAGCACGGCCGAAGGATCGTCGATCACGTCGCCGTGCCCCGGGCAGATACGTGCGACCCGCTTCAGCTTCCGCAGACGTTCGAGCGACGCGAGGTATTGCACCATGTCGCCACCGCGCCGGGGATTCACGACGGTCGTCGTCCCGTTCAGCACATGGTCGCCCGTGAACAGGGCCCGTTCCTCGTCGAGGAGGAAGCACAGGTGGTTGGGCGCGTGCCCCGGCGTGTGCAACGCCTCGAGGCGGAACTCGGTGCCGTCGATCGTGTCGCCGTCGCGGAGCACGCGGTCGAGGGTCAGCGTGACCTCGTCCGCCTTCGGGAACGGGCTGAACCCGGCGATGATCGCGCCGGTCGACGCCGCGATCTTGCTCGCGGCGGGCCAGTGGTCGGGATGTGTGTGGGTGAGCAGGACCCACCGGACGCGTTCGCGCATCGAGGCGCCGACGATCGCGTCGATGTGCTCGGGGAGCGCAGGGCCGGGGTCGATCACCGCGACCTCGTCGATGCCGACGAGGTAGGTGTTCGTGCCTGGACCGGTCATGAGCCCCGGATTGTTCGCGACGACGCGTCGCACGAGCGGCGACAGCGCGCTCGCGGCTTCGGGTGTCAGGTCGGGCACGGTGCCTCGCCGAGCTCCTCGAGCAGGGCCTCGACGCGATCGAACCGGGCAAGTACTTCGAGGCTTCGCTGCGTCGGCAGGATGAGATCGATGTCGCCGCGACCATGGGCGACCAGCACGTCGGCCGGACGCATCCACGCCGAGGCGACGAGCTCACTTCCGTCGTGCAGACCTTCATGCCCGTCGGGCGCGGGCGCGACGAAGAACCGGGTGTCGTAACGCCGAGGGGCACCTTGCGGCGTGACCCAACGGGCGAACTCGACCAGCACGCTCGGGTCGAGCGGGATACCTGCCTCTTCGAGGCACTCACGCGCCGCCGCGACACGGAACTCGTCGAGCCCGAGCATTCGAGCCCGATCGATGTCGACCGGATCGACCGCGCCACCGGGAAAGACCGTGGCGCCCGGCGCGAACACCAGCTCGCTGTTCCTTTGGAGGACGAAGACGTGCAGGTCGGGCCGATCGCGCACGAGGATGACCGTCGCCGCGTCACGTACCGTCTCCACCGGCAAAGTCTACGTGGCGCCGTAACCTGCTCGGCGTGGATCGGCGACGACAGCTCCCCAGCGTCGAACGCGTGCTCGCCATGCTCGATCCCGACCTTCCCCATCCCGTGCGCGCGCGTCTCGCGCGTGAAGCGATTGCCGCGGCCCGTGAAGGCGCAGGGTCGCCCGAGGACGTGGTGGCGGATGCGCAAACGCGAGCGACGGCATTCTCGTCGCAGCTCCTCGGCCCGGTGGTGAACGCGACGGGCGTGCTTTTGCACACGAACCTCGGGCGCGCGCCACTCGGACCGGACATGCTGCAAGACATGGCGGCGTCGCGCGGCTACACCAACCTCGAGTACCGGCTCGCCGACGGTGTCCGCGGTTCGCGGCACGAGCACGCGGGCGCGTTGCTCGCGGAGGCGTGCGGCGCCGAGGCGGGAATCGTCGTGAACAACAACGCGGCCGCTGTGCTCCTGGTGCTCGCGGCGCTCGCGCGAGGCCGTGAAGTGCCGGTCTCGCGCGGTGAGCTCGTCGAGATCGGGGGCGGTTTCCGTGTACCCGAGATCATGGCGGAGACCGGCGCGCACCTTGTCGAGGTCGGCACGACCAACCGTACGCGTTTGTCGGACTACGAACGCGCGCTCGGGGAAGACGTCGCGCTGGTCCTGAAGGTGCACGCGTCGAACTATCGAATGGTCGGGTTCGTGGCGTCGGTGTCGGTGTCGGAGCTCGCGACGCTCGGGCCCCCGGTCATCGTCGACGCGGGCTCGGGCCTGCTCGACGACACCACCCCCTGGCTGCCGGAGCGTCCACCGTGGTTGCGCGACGAACTCGGCATTCGGCAGTGCATCGACGCGGGCGCCGCACTCGTGACGTTCTCCGGCGACAAGTTGCTCGGTGGGCCCCAGGCCGGCGTGATCGTCGGCCGGCGCGCACTCGTGGACCGGTGCAAAGCCCATCCGCTCGCACGCGCGGTGCGCGCCGACAAGATGACGCTCGCCGCCATGCAATCGGTTGCTCTCGGGTATCTCGACGGAACGGCCGGCACATTCCCGTTCTGGCACATGGCGTGCACGCCGGTCGAGGAGCTGCGAATACGGGCCGAAGCGCTGTGCACGCGCGTCCAGGGCGCGAAGGTCGTGGAGACCGAAGCAGTGGCGGGAGGCGGCTCGCTTCCCGGGCTCACGATCCCGTCGTGCGGCGTGGCCGTCGAGACGGCCAGGCCCGATGCCCTCGCGACCCGGTTGCGCGTCGCGCGGATCGTCGCCCGCGTCGAGGACGGACGAGTCATCTGCGACCTGCGAACGGTCGATCCGAAGGACGACACGCGGCTCGCCGACGCACTGCAATGAGAGTCGTCGCGACGGCGGGCCACGTCGACCACGGGAAGTCCTCGTTGGTCCTCGCACTCACGGGAACCGATCCGGATCGCTTTCCGGAGGAGAAGGCGCGTGGGCTCACGATCGATCTCGGGTTTGCGTTCTGCGAACTTCCCTCGGGGCAGGTCGTCGGATTCGTCGACGTGCCCGGTCACGTGCGGTTCGTCAAGAACATGCTCGCCGGGGTCGGCGCGGTCGACGTCGCGTTGCTGGTCGTCGCCGCCAACGAAGGATGGATGCCACAGACCGAAGAGCACGTGCAGATCCTCGACCTGCTCGATGTGCGTCATGGAATGGTCGCGCTGACGAAAGCCGATGCCGTCGACAGCGACACCGTCGAGCTGGCGCGCCTCGAGGTCGAGGAGCGTCTTCCATGGCCGGTGGTCGTCGTCGACTCCGTCAGCGGACGCGGTGTCGCGGATGTGCGGACGATGCTCGACGAGGTCCTGGCCGCTGCGCCCGCGCCGCGTGACGCCGGCCGCCCGCGCCTGTGGGTCGACCGCGTGTTCGCCGCGAAGGGCGCGGGGACCATCGTGACGGGCACGTCGACCGGCGGCACCCTGCGACGAGACGACGAGGTGCTGATCGAACCGGGGAGCCGTCGCGCGCGTATTCGGCGCATCGAGTCGCATCATGCGCAGACGGACGCGGTGGGACCCGGCGCACGCGTCGCGCTGAACCTTGCCGGCATAGACCATCACGACGTGCAGCGTGGAGACGCAGTTGTCCTGCCCGGCCAATGGGCCGTCGTCGACGTGGTGGACGCCGCGTTGCGGGCGCTTCCCGGGCATACGTTCGCTCGCCGCGGCACGGTCGACGTGCACGTCGGATCGGGCGAGCAACGAGGTGCGCTCCGCGTCCTGGACGACGACGGTGGCTACGGACGGGTCCGCCTCTCGAGGCCACTCCCCCTCGCGCCGGGTGACCGGCTCGTGCTGCGGTCCTCGGGCGCGCAAGCGACGGTCGGGGGCGCCGAGGTGCTCGACGTCGCACCCGCGCGTCGCACCGTCGATGCACTTGCCCGCGCGCGCCTTCCGGTGGCAGCGCGCGTCTTCGCCGCCCGACCCTGGTGCACGTCTTCGGACTTCGCAATGCTCGCCGGGCGCCCTGCCGTCGCCGGCGAGGCCGAGCGGGTCGCGGACTGGCTGGTCACTCCCGAAGAGCTCTCGCGTGTGCGGGCGCGCGCCGCCGAGATGGGCCGCAACGGCTGGCCGGCGATCACCACGGTGGCGGCAGCGTGCCGCGTCGAGGTCGCGCAGCTGCGTGCGGCAATCGGTGACGCGCTTGCAGCATCGCCGCTCGACGACCCCGATGCGCAGAAGGTGCTCGACGCGCTGGACGCCGAGCCGTTCTCGCCTCCCTCCCCCGGCGACACGGGCGCATCACCCGCACTGGTGCGCGCCCTCGTCCGCGCCGGCGCGCTCGTCGACCTCGACGGCGTCATCTTCACGGCGGGCGCGCTCGCGGAGGCCCGGCGTCGCATCGCGGACGCCGTCCTCGACCGCGGTGAGCTCACCGTCGCCGACGTACGCGACATTCTCGGTTCGACGCGCAAGTACGTCCTGCCGATCGTCAACCGTATGGACGCCGAAGGAGTCACCCGGCGTCGCGGCGACGTACGGATCCCCGGCCCTCGTGCATGAGGGACTGTTTGAAAGCAGCGACCGCCCAGGGTCGCTTCGTTGCAATCAAAAGGCGGGTGGCTCAGCGCTCGGCTGGCAGGAGGCGCCGGCGCTCCGCTTCGGTGAGCCCGCCCCAGATGCCGTGCGGTTCCCTGGCACCCAGTGCGAACTCGAGACACTCGTGCTGGACGGGGCAATCCCAGCAGATCTCCTTCGCTTTGGTCTCGCGCGCTTCGCGCTCCTCGCGCCGTTCCGGAAACGGCGGTGGGAAGAACAGCGCGGACTCCGGCCCCCGGCACGATGCCTTCAGGTGCCACGTCTCATGCATTATTCCGAGTGCCACACCCAAGACGTCTCTCCCCGCAGCACGTCGATTGCGCGCGGGACCGTATCCCCGGTCTGCACCTGGGACAAACTGCCTGGTCAGCGGTGGCGGTAGTCGCGCGCGCCGCCGGTTTCCGGCTCGACCTCGAGGACAACGCCCTCGACGGAGACGACGCGCACGTTGTCACCGGCCCTGATCGGTGTGGCGCGGTTCGTGCGCGCGCGCCACAACGCATCGCGCACACGCACGACGCCGTCAGGGGCGACATCCGCGACCGCGGCGCCCATCTCGCCGACGAGCTCCTCGCGCCCGATCGTCGGTGTGGAGAATCGCGACCGCACCATCGCCGTCATCGCGGACAGCATGAACAACACGGTTCCACCGATCACGAGCACGAGCACCCACCACCGGGGATCGAGCCGCGACGAACCTCCGTACAGCCAGATCGACCCGGCAGTCAGCGAAAGGCCGCCGATGTACGTCCACACGCCGAGGCCGCCCGCCTGAAGGTCGATCGAGAGACCCAGCACGCCGAGCATCACAAGGGCGACCGCCCATGGCGTGACGGGGAGGTGCGAGAAGCCGAAGCATCCGCCGGCGAGCGCGCATGCACCGACGAACCCGGCGATGCCCACCCCGGCGGTGAAGAACTCGAACGCGATCAACAGCAGCCCCGCGACGAACAGGAAGTACGCAACCCATGGCGTGTCGAGGGTGTGGGCGAGCTGCTGCACGAGATCGAGCTTGTGGAAGTGCACGTTCTGCGAGAGCGTGCGGTTCCCAGCTTCACCCTTGAGCGTCGCGATCTTGACGCCGTTGATCGTGCGGCCATCGAGTGACGCGACGAAGTCCTGGAGCGTTGCCGGCGTGCCGGCGCCCCGCCTGATCGACCTCGCCTTCAACGCGTCCTCACCGGGCACCGTCCACGAAGGATGGTCGTAGTACACCGGATCCACGGCACCGAGATGAGCTCCCGGGGCCACGGCGGCATCGCCCGCCGCCAAGGCAAGGAGCGCGCCGGCGCCGCGTGCACCGCCGCCCGAAGGACCCACCCACACCGCCACGGGGACGGTCGCACTCCGGAGATCGCGCACGAGCGCTGTCATGTCGACGTCGACGGCCCCCGACGCATCCATCTGGTACACGAGCACGGTCGAGTGAATGCGCTCGGCCTCGCGCAGCGTCGATCGGATGAGCGCGGCGTTGGACGGGTCGAGCAATCCGTTCACCTGCACCACGTCGATCCGGCCCGAGGCCGCACCCTGGGCACTCGCCACACCCGAAGACGCGACGCCGAACCAGCCGC
>DASQHW010000007.1:0-1920 GCA_035631895.1 Acidimicrobiia bacterium
GGTCGACCGCGCCGACCGCGAAGCCGACGAGATCGAACTCGCCCGGCTCCATGATCCCAGGGTGCTCCGACATCTCGCCGCCGAGGAGCGCGCATCCCGCGTCGCGACAGCCCGCGGCGACACCGGCCACGATCGACTCGACCATCTCGGGAACGAGATGCCCGACCGACACGTAGTCGAGGAAGAACAGCGGCTCGGCACCGCTCGCGGCGATGTCGTCCACGCACATCGCCACGGCGTCGATGCCGATCGTGTCGTAGCGGCCCAGACGGGCGGCGACGAGCGACTTGGTGCCGACGCCATCGGTGGACGCCACGAGGAGCGGATCGCGGGCCGTCAACCGCCCGATCGAGAACAGGCCCGCGAAGCCGCCGATGTCGCCGACCACCTCGGGTCGCAAGGTGGACCGCACGTGGGCCTTGAGCAGTTCGACGGCCTTGTCACCCGCCGCGATGTCGACGCCCGCGTCCGCGTAGCTCAAGGGGCGCGACGCGTCGTCGCGCTCGGGTGCCATCAGAGCTGCGAGAGCGGCCCGGTCAGGTCCACGACCTCGAGCACGTGCTTGCCGTCGGAGCGGGGCACCTCGACCGGGTACTCGCCCGACAGGCAGGCGGTGCAGAACGCGCTCGGTGCCGCGCCCGTGGCCGCGGTGAGCCGCTCGAGCTCGAGGTACGCGAGCGAGTCGGCGTTGATGTAGTCGCGGATCTCGCCCACCGACAGGTCGGCCGCGAGCAGCTCGGAACGCCGGCCGGTGTCCATACCGAAGAAGCAGGGCCAGCGGTACGGCGGCGACGAGACGCGGAAGTGGACCTCCGCCGCGCCCGCCTCGCGCAGCATCGCGACGACCTGGCGGGTGGTGGTGCCGCGCACGATCGAGTCGTCGACGACGACGAGCCGCTTACCCTTGATGTTCTCGGGCAGCGGGTTCAGCTTCATGCGCACGCCGAGCCCGCGCTCACGCTGCGTCGGCTGGATGAACGTGCGCCCGACGTAGCGGTTCTTCACGAGGCCGTCGCCGTAGGGAATGCCCGATGCCCGGGCGAAGCCCTGCGCGGCGGGGACGCCCGACTCGGGGACCGGCATCACCATGTCGGCCGCAACCGGGGCCTGCCGGGCCAGCTCTTCGCCCATGCGCTGGCGCGCGAGGTGCACCCGCTGGCCGTACAGCTCGCTGTCGGGACGGGCGAAGTACACGAACTCGAAGAGGCACAGCTTCGGCGTCGCCTCGGCGAAGCGGTGGCTGCGCACGCCGTTGGCGTCGACGACGACCATCTCACCGGGCTCCACCTCGCGTACGAAGTGGGCGCCGATGATGTCGAGCGCCGCCGTCTCGCTGGCGATGACCCAGCCGTCGTCGAGCCGGCCCAGCACGAGCGGCCGGAAGCCGTGACGGTCGCGCACGCCCACGAGATGGGCTTCGTCCATCATCACGAACGAGAACGCGCCTTCGAGGCTCGGAAGCACGCGTTCGAGTGCGTTCTCGAGGTCGCGCCCGTCGGAACGGAGTGTGGCGCGGTATTCGCGCGCGATCAGCTCGGCGACGAGATCGGAATCGCTCGTGGAGTCGGCGTCGGAGACCGGTGCGGCGAAGCCGGGGAGCATCCCGAGATCGGAGGCAAGCCGTTCGGTATTGGTGAGGTTGCCGTTGTGGCCGAGCGCGAAGCCGGCGTCGCCGACGGAGCGGTACACGGGCTGCGCGTTGCCCCAGTTGCTCGAGCCGGTGGTGGAGTAGCGGACGTGGCCGATGGCGAGGTGCCCGTCGAGCGGTGCGAGGCGGCGCTCGTCGAAGACCTGCGTGACGAGACCCATGTCCTTCACGACCGTGATCGTCTGACCGTCGCTCGCGGCGATGCCGGCCGACTCCTGGCCCCGGTGCTGGAGCGCGTAGAGGCCGAGGTACACGAGGTTCGCAACCGGTTG
>DASQHW010000008.1:0-11772 GCA_035631895.1 Acidimicrobiia bacterium
GTGTAGCCCGCGGTCGCGCGCCGGTCGCCCGCCATGATCACGCCGCTTGCATAGCGGATCGCGACGACGGTCGTACTGTGCGGGATCTCGCCCGTCATCGGATGTTCCATGCCCGCGCCCGGGAGCTGGTGCGGCGCGACGTGGCGAAGCAGGTCGGCGAAGGAAGGCCCCGGATCGGTGGACGCCGAGAATCGCGGCAAAGACTCTGAGTCGGGCATCGGCGCGGGAGCCTACCGCCGGCGCTCAGAACTCAAGCGCCTCCAGCGGGGTGTCTCTACTGGCCGCCCTTCTGGACATATGAGCGTACGAATTCCTCCGCGTTGTCTTCCAACACGGAGTCGATCTCGTCGAGGAGATCGTCGATGTCTTCCTTCAATTTCTCGCCGCGCTCCGAGGTCGCGGGGATCTCCTCGAGGGCCTCTTCCTCGCGCTCCTTGGGCGCCGGTTTTTGCTTGCGCTCTCGCTCCGGCATGAGTCCTCCTACAACACCCTCAGTTCGCCGTCAGCCGCTCGACGAGCTGGCGGGGCGTCGAAACCTCTGCGAACAACTCCGCAACGTGCACCTTGCTACCACGTGTCGGCTCCATCATCGGGATCCTTCGGAGCGGATCACTACCCACGTCCAGCACGAGACTGTCCCAATTCGCGGCCACGACCGAGTCTGCCCAGCGGGCGAGGCACGTGCCGCGGAAATACGCCCTGGTAGACGCAGGCG
Source organism: Acidimicrobiia bacterium (assembly GCA_035631895.1). GTDB lineage: Bacteria > Actinomycetota > Acidimicrobiia > IMCC26256 > PALSA-610 > DASQHW01. The sequence goes on from DASQHW010000008.1 coordinate 716, forward strand.
GATCGGCCATCGCGTCGCGCACGTCGTCCTCCGTGAGGAGCCGCTCGACCTTGCCCGCGCGTGCGAGCCGCTCGTACAGCGAGCGTTCCGGCCGCACGTCGTGATACTGCACCGACAGCAGCTCCAACTTGGGGTCGTTCCAGTCGAGGTTGTCCCGATCGGCATACGCGCGCAGCAGCGAGAGCTTGGTCACCCAGTCCAGCTGTCCGTCCAGCGCCATCGGATCCGCTTCCAGGCTGCCGAGCACCGATTCCCAACGGTCGAGCACCAGGGTGCCCAGCTCGTCGCCGCCACAACATTCCAGACCGGTGTCGTCGGCATACTTTCGGGCGAGCCGTAGGAACTCCCACTGCAGGTCCAGCGAGGTGCAGCGGCCGAGCTCGGCCACCTCGACGGTGGCGTGCAACGACGGGTCGTGTGACACCGCGCGGATCGCGGCGACGGGCGAGGTGAGCGAGAGGTCTTTGTCGATGAAGCCGTCTTCGATCATCGCGAGCACGATTGCGGTGGCGCCGGTCTTCAAGAAGGTCGCGACCTCACACAGGTTCGCGTCGCCGACGATCACGTGCAGGCGCCGGTATTTCTGCGGATCGGCGTGCGGTTCGTCGCGGGTGTTCACGATCGGGCGCTTCAACGTCGTTTCGAGCCCGCCCTCTTCCTCGAAGAAGTCGGAACGCTGCGAGATCTGGTAGTCGACGTGCTCCGCGCCGTTCTCCGCACCGACCTTGCCGGCGCCGGTGAAGATCTGTCGCGTCACGAACCACGGGATGAGGTTGCGGACGAGCAGTGCGAACGGCAGGTTGCGGTCGACGAGATAGTTCTCGTGACAGCCATACGAGTTGCCCTTGCCGTCGCTGTTGTTCTTGTAGACGACGATCTCCTGGCCGGGCGGCAACAGGCGCCGCGCCGCGTCCATGGAGCGGGCGAGGATGCGCTCCCCCGCCTTGTCGAACAGCGTCACCTCCATCGGCGTCGCGCATTCGGGGGTCGAGTACTCGGGATGCGCGTGATCGACGTAGTAGCGCGCGCCGTTCGTGAGCACGGCGTTGACCAAGTGGGTCTCCACCTCGGGCGGCTGCGCGCCGTCGCGCGCGAATCCGCGCGCGTCTCGTCCGGGGGTCTCATCCTCGAAGTCCCAGCCGACGCGGCGCTGCTCGACGTAGCCGTTGATCAGCAGGGACGACGCGACAACCGGATTGGGATCCGGCGCGCCCCGTAACGCCACGCCGTATTCCGTCTCGATACCGACAATCTTCGGGACGGCCACGCCGTCATCCTACCGGCGGGGGGCCGCGCGTCAGCCCTGCTTCCGGCGCCTTACAGATACTGCCCGGTGGTGACCCGCTCGATCTGCCGGCCGCCCTTGTCCTTGTCGCCCTCGTTGACGATCGTGCGGACGTAGACGATGCGCTCGCCCTTCTTGCCGGAGATCTTCGCCCAGTCGTCGGGGTTCGTGGTGTTCGGCAGGTCCTCGTGCTCCCGGAATTCCTGCTTGATCGACTCCAGGAGATCCTCGGTGGAGATGCCGCGGTCGCCGCCGGCGATCGTGCGCTTGATCGAGAGCTTCTTCGCGCGGCGCACGATGTTCTCGATCATGGCGCCCGACGAGAAGTCCTTGAAGTACAGGGTCTCCTTGTCGCCGTTCTGGTACGTCACCTCGAGGAACTTGTTCTCGTCACCTGTCGCATACATGTCGCTGACGCCCCGGGCGATCATGCGCTGGACGGCCTTCTCGCTGTCGTCGCCGGCTGCCTTGAGCTCGCTCCCGGCGAGCGGCAGGGCGGTCGTGAGGTACTGGGAGAAGATCTGCTTGGCGCTCTCCTCGTCCGGGCGCTCGATCTTGATCTTCACGTCGAGGCGGCCCGGTCGCAGGATCGCGGGGTCGATGAGGTCCTCGCGGTTGGACGCGCCGATCACGATCACGTTCTTCAACGATTCGACACCGTCGATCTCGGCGAGCAGCTGCGGCACGATCGTCGACTCGATGTCCGACGAGATGCCGGTGCCGCGTGTGCGGAACAGCGAGTCCATCTCGTCGAAGAAGACGATGACGGGATTGCCTTCCTCGCTCTTCTCGCGTGCGCGCTGGAAGATCAGCCTGATCTGGCGCTCGGTCTCGCCCACGTACTTGTTGAGGAGCTCGGGCCCCTTGATGTTGAGGAAGTACGACTTCGCCGACGTGTTGCCGGTCTTCTCGGCGACGCGCTTCGCAAGCGAGTTCGCGACCGCCTTGGCGATCAGTGTCTTGCCGCAGCCCGGTGGCCCGTACAACAAGATGCCCTTCGGCGGCTGGAGCTCGTGCTCCCTGAACAGGTCGCCGTACAGGTACGGCAGCTCGACCGCGTCCTTGATCATCTCGATCTGGTCGTCGAGGCCGCCGACGTCGTCGTAGGTGATGTCCGGCACCTCTTCGAGGACGAGCTCTTCGACCTCGGGACGCGGCAGCTTCTCGAGCAGGAGACCCGACCGGCCTTCCATCAACAGGTGGTCACCGGCCCGGAGCCGCTCCCCGAGCAACTCCTCGGCAAGCTCGCACACACGCTCTTCGTCGGCGCGGCCGATCACCAGTGCACGCGTACGGTCCTCGAGCAGCTCCTTGAAAGTGACGACCTCGCCCGCGAGATCGGCGCTGCGCGCGAGCACGACGTTCAACGACTCGTTGAGCACGACCTCCTGCCCGCGCTTCAGCTCCCCGATCTCGATCTCGGGGTGCAGCGCGACGCGCATCTTCCGGCCGGCCGTGAAGATGTCGACCGTGCCGTCGTCGTTCGTGCCGAGATACGTGCCGTATGCGGACGGCGGCATCGTGAGCTTCTCGACCTCCTCGCGCAGCGCTGCGATGTGCTCGCGCGCTTCACGCAACGTTGCCGAGAGCTTCTCGTTCTGCGACACGGCCTGGGCGAGTTGGCCCTTGGTCTCGAGCAAGCGCTCCTCGAGCGTGCGGACGCGCTTCGGCGCGTCCTGCAGCCGGCGCCGGAGGACGACGACTTCTTCCTCGAGCCCCTTGATCATCTCTTGGAGCTGGTCGACCTGAGCCTCGTACTCGGTCAGCCGTCGCTCGTGCTCGGAAGCCATAGAGCGACCACCTCCTCGGTCGATGGCGACCCTAGTCCTGCGTTCAGGCCCAGCTGTGCGCATCCGATACGTTGCCGAGGGTTCCCCGTTTCACTGGATTTCTCACTCGTGAGTGTGATAAATTCTCCAGCATTCGGGTAGCCCCGCGGACACACAGTTCTTCTCGACTTCCAGCAGGGAAAGGTGAGGACACCGCATGAAGGTCTGGATCGACCAGGATCTCTGCACCGGCGACGGCTTGTGCGAGGAGATCGCGCCCTCGGTCTTCACGCTGCTGGACGACGGCCTCGCGTACGTCAAGGAGGGCGACAAGGTGTTCTCGGACCCGGGTGGGGCCGAGGGGCTCGCCAACATCCCGGACGGCATGCTCGACGCCGTGGTGGAGTCCGCCGAGGAGTGCCCCGGCGAATGCATCTTCATCGAAGCCGAGTAACCCCGTAGCGCCTCACTCGACGAGGCATCGCCCGGTGCTCACCGCGTCGTGGCGTCCCTGCGCGGCCGCGAGGACCGGGCGTACCTCGGCGTCGGTGAGCGCGTAGCCGGTCGCGTTACGTCCCGGATCGATCGCGAAGGCGATGCCGATGACGTCGCCTCTCGTGTCGACGAACGGGCCGCCGGAGTCACCCGGCGCGAGGTTGGCCGCGAGCACATAGACGTGCCGGCGGCTCGATGCGGTGCGGTAGATGTCGGTGCCCACCGCGACGATCTCTTGGCCCACTCTCGCCGGTGATGCCCTGAGCGCGCCTCCACCCGGATGTCCGTAGACGGCTCCGGCGGCACCGTTGCGGCCGGCGGCCAGCGGCAGTGGCGACGCGTGGAGGTCGGGGACCGACAGCACCGCGAGGTCCCGCACCGGGTCGAACAGGATCACGGTCGCCGGCAGGGTGTTGCCCCCAGGGTCCACGACGGTCGTGCTGTCCTCACCGGCCACGACGTGCGCGTTGGTGACGACCAGACCGGGCGACGCGACCCAGCCACTCCCCTCCTGGATCTCGCGGCACGCGTGGCCGCTCACCATCACGACCGACGCTCGGGCACGCGCGTCGACGGCCCGCGTGATCCCCGCCTGCGGCGGCCGGCCGGGATTGGGCGGATCGTCGAGCTGGCCCAGCGCCGACGGATACGGCGCGTCCGAGATCGAACGACCCCACGCGGCGAACCGGTCCGGCTGCGCCGGGCCCCAACGCTCGATCGCGTGGATGACGAAGGAATCCCGCGCCATGCGGGCGGGCCAGCCCTTGGCCGTCGCGAGCGACGGGATCACCATCCACAGGAGGATCAGCACGCCGAGCAGGCCGACGGCCGCACCTGTCAGCCGGTCCCACAGCGGCAACGGGTCGCGCATCGGCACGACGCGGTGCGCGAGCAGGCCGATGCCGAGGCCGACCGCCTGGCCGATCGTCGCCACCAGGACGAGGAACAACAGCGCGACGGTGACACGATCGTCGGCGGTGGTGCCGCCGAACGCGGTGACGATTCGGGGCAGGAATCGCACGGCGATGATCAGTCCCACCGCGACGCCGGCCCACGCGAACAGGCGTGCGATGAACCCGAGCCGCCATCCACCGAACGCCGCGCCCAGTGCCACCGACAGTATTCCGACGTCGAGCAGGTTCATTCCGGTGAGAGCAACCGCGCGACGGTGAGGAATCCCGTGTGGGCGACCATTCGGTGGTCGGGCCGGATCGACTGGCCCTCGACGTGCCACCCTCGTTGCAGCACTTCGAGTGTCTCGACCATGCCGAACGGCGCGGCCGCGAGCTCGTCCCGCAATCGCCCGACCTGGAGAATCGTCGGCAGGTAGGCGCAGAGGATCCCGCCGGGGCGCATCGCCTCGGTCGTGTGCTTCACCACCCGCCACGGCTCCGGCAGGTCCAGGATCACGCGGTCCAGGTCGCGCGCGTCGATGCCTTCGTAGACGTCACGCACCTGCACGTCGAGCGGCACGTCGTCGCCGAGGAAGGCGCGGACGTTCCTGATCGCCCGTTGCGCGAAGTCGTCGCGGATCTCGTAACCCGTGACGCTTCCCGCCGGCCCGATCGCGCGCAGCAGAGCCGTCGTCAGGGCACCGGACCCCACACCGGACTCGAGGATCCGGGCCCCGGGGAAGATGTCGGCGAGGATCAGTATCGGCCCGATGTCCTTCGGATAGATGACCTGCGCGCCGCGCGGCATCTCGAGCACGTACTCCGCGAGCGTCGGCCGTACGGCCGTGAGGCGCGCGCCGCGCGTCGTGCGCACCGTCAATCCTTCCGGCTTTCCGATCAGATCGTCGTGCCGCACGATCCCGGCGTGCGTGTGGAACTCGCCGCCGGCCACGAGCGTGATCAGATGACGGCGCTTCCGGTTGTCGACGAGCAACACGCGGTCGCCCGCGCCGAACAACCCACTCACCGTGCGTTCCGCAGCGGCATCGGCGCTCCGACGGCGCGTGCGCGCAGGCGGCAGAACGCACAGATCACGTCCCTGTGTCGGTCGTCGTCCGGCCGTACACCGGGTGTCGGCGCACCACAGCGGACACACGGCACGAGCTCGTCGCGCTCTTCGACGACATCGGCCGCGAACCGCTCGTGGGCACGATCGAAGAACCCCGACACGAACGCGCTCTTCGAACCCGGCGAACGCTCCTCGATCGCGTTGAGCGCCTCCTTGTAGCCGAGGTGCCGGTTGCCTGCCGCCATCGGGCACTCCTCGACGATGTAGTCGATGCCCTGCAGCACGCAGTACGCCGCGAGCTCGCGCTCACCCAGCCGGATCAGCGGCTTCACCTTTCGCGCGAACCCCGGCGCCGCCGGGAGCACGGGATATTGGCGCGCGAGATAGCTCGTGTCCCAGCGCAGCACGTTGCCGAAGAGGACCGCGGCCTCGTCGTCGAGGTTGTGACCGGTCGCCAGCACGTCGTAGCCCCGGTCGATCGTTGCCTGGTTGAAGAGGTGACGCTTCGACAGCCCGCACGCCGAGCAGGGTGCTCGCTTGGCGGCGCGCGACCCGTCGGGAACGTCGAAGCCGTACGTCTCGCACAAGTCGATCTCGATCAGCTCCCAGCCGTGCGCTCGTGCGAATTCACGTGCGTACGTTGCGGACGTCTCGGAGTACTCGCCGATGCCGAGGCCGACGTACAGACCGTCGGCTTCGTAGCCGAGCGTGCGCAGCAAGTGCCACAAGCCGAGCGAGTCCTTGCCGCCCGACACCGCGACGAGGACGCGTTCACCGTCTCCGATCATGTCGTATTCGTCGACCGCGCGCCGCACCTGCTCTCCGCAATGGCGCACGAAGCACGCCTGGCAGAACCCCGCGTTGTGGCGTCTGACCTCGATGACCGCCGGTTCACGACACCGCCGGCACTTCATCTGGTCGCGCTCGCTTCGGGTCCGGATACGGCACCGCCGGAGACGACCGGTCGGATCTCGATGACGTCGTCTTCTGCAAGACGCTCGTCGTGGGTCGCCAGCGTGTCGTTCCGGATCACGAGCACGGATTCGGCGACGACGTCGAGATCACGCAGCAGCTGGCCGACGTTCCTGGGTGCCGGCACGTCGAGCTCTCGCTTGGGGTTGCGGAGTAGCACCTTCATGGGCGAGCCCAGGATAGGCGGGGCAACCTGATTACTCGGCTCGGCGGCGGGCGAGGATCTCGAAGGTGTCACCGGGCTTGATCGCGGTGCGGTACAGGACCTCTTCCTCGTCGCGTGCGAGACGGCGGACGATGCGGAGGCCACCGGTGACGATGCCGAGGACCAGCCACCCGCGTGAGCCCGACATCCCGCGCCGCAAGCCCGTCCTCGTGAGGCGCCGCAGCAATGCTTCGAACATGCTCGTCGCCTCAGATCCGTTTGATATCGAGGACCATCTGACGCTTCTTGCCCTTGCGCTTGCCGAACCAGTACGCGGCGACGATGGCGACCACCGCGACGCCGACCGCGACGGCGATCGCGGGCACCTTCACTTCCTCCACGCGTTCGTCCACCTCGCCGCGCAGCTCGCGGAGCTTCGCCTCGATGTCGTCGCGTGTGATCTTCTCGGGTGGCTTCTCGAGCGTCTTGGACCGCCTGCTCATCTCTCTCCTCCGCCGCGCGTCTTCCGCTTGCCTCGAGCCATCCAGGCCAGGCCCGCGATCAGGAACGAGCCGAACACCACGATCGCGTACGGCACCCACGACCAGTTCCCGGTGAGGTGTGGGTAGGTCTCGTCCTGCAGGGCGCGCAACGCGCCGATCGCAAGGAACACGACTCCTGTTCCCAAGAGGAGCGCGCCGGCGACGCCCCAAGCGACATAGCGCCCGAGGCCCTTCAACGGCTCGAGCGTCTCCTGTTTCGCGTACTCGACGACGAGCACTCGAAGCTCGCGGATCGTCTGCTGCGGATCTTCGGCCAACACCCACCCTTTCGAGAACCGACGGAGGAGTCTCGCCGTGCGTCTTACCCCGGTGCAAGGCGCGTGCATCCGATTGCCGGCGGATCATGGTGCCGGCACGACCTCTGCGATGCTGCCGGCATCCGGATACCGGGCGATCGCGTGCGCGATGTCCTCCTGCAGCTTCCCTCCCGCCTGGGTGGAGAAGTTGCCGTTCGCGACGAAGGCGAACCGTGGCCGGAGCCCGGCATCGATGGTGCCCGACAGGCTCACGACACCGTTGATCGAGCCGGTCTTCGCTCTGAGCACGCCGCTGAGGGGGTCGCCGTGAAAACGCAGCGCCAGGGTTCCGGTTCGGCCCGCGACCGGCAGGCCCCGATCAATCGCCGCGAACTTGGCCCGACCCGTCAACGCAAGGAAGCGCAGCAACGCGTTGCACGTCACGCGGTCGTCGGGAGCGAGGCCGGAGCCATCGTGGAGTGTCACGCCGGCCGTGGGGACGCCGAGCGCGTTCAGCGCGCCGGCGATCGCATTCGTGCCCGCGGCGGTCGTGCCTGCCTTCGAGGTCGCGACGCCGAGCTCGCGTGTGACGAGCTCCGCCGTGTAGTTGTTGCTCGTCGTCAGCATGTCCTCGACCATGGCCGAGAGCGGGGGCGAGTCCACGTGCGCGATCTCCTGCGCGTCGTCGCGCGCGATCGTGTGCCGAACCGCGCCGCCGAGCGTCACTCCGTGCGCGTGCAGGCGCTCCTGGAAGCGGGTGCCCGCCAGCACTGCCGGATCCGTCGCTGGCTTGTGCAGGACGACGTCGAAGCCGCCGTCGACGGAGAGCGCGCCCAATGGACCGACGTCGCCCTCGGTCAGGTAGATCTGTTTCCAGTCCGGGACGACGCGCGCGCTGTCGAATCGTGAGTCGTCGACGAGCACAGGTCCGGTGATCGCGTGACGGCTCCCGACGACGGCCCGCGCGAGATCGTCGAGCTCCGTCACGACCGCGCCCGGTTGGGCAGCGCGGCTGGAGAGCACCGGATCGCCGCCGCCGACGAGCACCAGATGCCCGGCTGCGTCGAGCATTGCGCGCGTCGTGAACCGGAAGTCCGGACCGAGGATCGAAAGCGCGGCGGCGGCCGTCAACAGCTTGGCATTGGATGCGGGAGTGAGTGGCATGTCGGCATTGACCCTCGCAAGGGTCCCGGACGCGTCGTCGACCGCCACGCATCGATCGAACGGCGCCGCGATGGCGGCGAGCGTCTGCTGGAAGCGGCCTCGGGCAACCGCGGCAAGCGCAGGGGCGAACAGCGACGGAAGGCGTCGCGGCGACAAGAGCGGAGTACGCACGGCGGCGTACACCGGCGCGGCGGTTGCCCGATCGTCGGACGGGCGAGCGATCACACCGAACGCGACTGCGCCCGCCGCGCACAACAACGCCATCAGCCGCAGCACGGTTCGGCCGCGGCGCTGCAGCGTCAGCGCGAACCCCTCGTCTGGCGATAGCGCGCGTCGCGCCAGAGGTGCGCAAGCGCGGTGACGGCGCGGTTCGCAGTCGCATAACACAGGCGGCCGGTCGCGCGTACCGTCGCCGGGCCGGCGTTGTCGGGCGAAGCGGTCGCAAGCTCCGTGGCAGTCAGGATCGGCTTGCCGGTCGCTTCGGAGATGTCCGCGGCGGCCTGTGCGAATCGCGCGTCCTGCCGTTCGTGGTACGCGACGATCCGCTCGAGGCCCTGGTCCGAGGAGAACGGTCCGTCACGCATGAGACGCGCCTGATTCGATTGGATCCCGAGCCCGAGGTACACGATCGCGTCGATCTCGGGGTGGCGCGCCACGATCTCCATCACCTCCGGGATGGTGTCGCGCGTCTCGCCGCCGGCGAAGTCGATCGGGTTGTTGCGACTCCATCTCGGCGGCAGGCGCTCGTCGATCGCGTCGCGCAGGTCGTCGGGAAGCGCAACCAGCTCGAGCGTGCCGGAGCGCACGATCGCATCGGCGGTCACCACTCCCCATCCGCCCGCCGTCGTCAGCACCGCGGTGCGAGGGCCCTTCGGGAGGGGCTGCGTCGCGAACGTCGCCGCGGCCTCGAATGCCTCCTCGACCGTCGCGGCGCGGGTGATACCGGCCTGCCGGCACATCCCGTCGAACATGCGGTCGTCGGACGCGAGGCTGCCGGTGTGGCTGGCCGCCGCGCGCTGTCCGCCGGAGGTCGTCCCTCCCTTTACCAGCACCACCGGCTTGCGGCGCACGACGTCCGCGAGCCGCTCGAACAACGCGCGTCCGTCCGCGACGCCTTCGAGGTAGGCGAGGCACACCGCGGACGCGTCGTCGTCGGCGTACCAGTCGAGATAGTCGGCGACGTTGACCGCCGCGGCGTTGCCGGCGCTGACCGCGCGGCTCACACCGACGCCGGTCTGGACGGCCCAGTTCTGGAACGACGAGACGAAGTTGCCCGATTGGCTCGCGATCGCGATGCGCCCGGGCGGCGGGTACGGGGCAACGATCTGCGCGCACAAGCGTGCCGGCGTCGACACGACGCCCTGGCCGTTCGGTCCCGCGAGGAGGATGCCGAGCTCGTCGGCAAGGGTGACGAGCTCGTGCTCGGCGCGCCGGCCCGCGTCTCCGGCTTCGCCGTAGCCCGCGCTCGTGAGGAATGCCGCGCGGATGCCGCGCTTCGCGCACGAACGCAGCAACTCGACGTTCGCCGATGCGGGCGTGCAGACGAACACGAGATCCCACGGCCCGTCGGGCAGCTCGTCGATCGTGCGCACCGTCTCGACGCCCAGCACGGGCGCGCCCTCGAGGTTCGTTGCCGCGACCTTTCCCTGATAGCCCGCGGCCAGGATGTTGTGCAACGCGACGAACCCGAACTTCCCGGGGTGGGTCGATGCTCCTGCGACGACGACACCTCGCGGCTCGAACAGCGCGCCGAAGGCCTCGCCCGACGGTCGCGGACGCGTCGTTGGCGCCGATGCCGGATGCCCGTCGAGCTCGACCAGCGCGTCCACCGCGACCGGCATGCCGCCGGCGATGATCAGCGGATTGACGTCGACCGAGCGGATGTCCGGACGCTCCTCGGCAAGCCGCGACAAGCCGAGGAGCACTGCGCGCAGAGCGGCGCGCTCCACCGGTGGCTCGCCGCGGAACACGTCCAGGAGCTTCTGCGTGGCGAGATCGTCGATGAGCTCATCGGCATCGCGCTCGCTGAGCGGCACGAGCCGGAACGCGACATCCCCGAGCGCCTCGGCCAGCACGCCACCGACCCCCAGCATCACCGACGGTCCGAACTGCGCGTCGCGCACGAGACCTGCGATGAGCTCCCGTGTGCCGCGCACCATCGGCGCGACGAGCAACTCCACGGCTCCGTCCTCCGGACGCGCCGCCGCCAGCAGTTGCGTGGCCGCCTCCGACACCGCGTCGGCGTCCCGGAGCCCCAGCCGCACCAGCCCGCGCTCGGTCTTGTGGGAGATCATGTCGCCGCACAACTTGACGACGACCGGGTAGCCGATCGCGCCGGCAGCCTGCGCCGCGGCCTCGGCGGTGGGCGCAGTGCGCTCGTCGGGCACGGGGACGCCGAACCGGGAGAGCAACTGTTTCGAGGCGGCCTCCGACAGCATGGCCGGGGCGTCCCGCCCCTTCGTTCCC
>DASQHW010000009.1:0-9085 GCA_035631895.1 Acidimicrobiia bacterium
CGAAGGTGACCGTGTACTCGAACGTCGTGACGGTGGAGGCCCCGCCCGAGGAATGGGCCGTTCTCCAGCGCAAGGCGGTGCACACGATCGAGCATCTCTTCGAGTTCTACGGTGACGACGCGGGCTGGTCGTTCGAAGCCCGGGGCGTCGAACCCCCTGCGTCCAAGGTCACCTAAAGAGACGACAGCGCAGCGACCGAAGGGGAGCGGAGCGTGGAGTCGACCCATGGAGATGGGGAGACGACAGCGCAGCAACCGAAGGGGAGCGGAGCCTGGCGCGACCAGGGAGACCCGGTTGCAGACCCGAACATGTGTTCGGTAGGGTCGGAGGCATGAGCGCTCCGGCGCTACCCACGCTTCCCCGCCGAGATCTCGAGGCCCGCGCCCGGCTGCACGCCGCGGCGGCGCGTGCCGCGCCCACTGTGCTGGCGCGCGATCGGCTGCTCGCGGTCGACGGACCTGTGGGGGAATTCCTTCCGGCGGGCGGTGTCCGGCGCGGCAGCACGGTTGCGCTCGACGGGCCGCCGGGTGCGGGGTCGACGACGGTTGCGTGCGCGCTGGCGGCAGCCGCCACCTCTGTGGGGGAGTGGGCAGCGGTCGTCGACCCCGACGGCACGTTCGGCGGGCGCGCGGCTGCCGATGCCGGTGTCGCGCTCGAGCGGTGCGCGGTGGTGCGGCGCCTACCGGCCGATCGCTGGTCGACGGTCGTTGCCGCATTGCTCGACGGCGTTGCGGTCGTGGTCGCGGCGGTTCCGCCGCATGTCCGTACCGGTGATGCGCGACGGCTGACCGCCCGCGCCCGCGAGCGCGCCGCGGTGCTCGTCGCGCTCGGCGACTGGCCGGCCGAAGCATCGATGCGCCTGCACGTCCGCGCCGGCGCGTGGCACGGGCTCGACGCCGGCAGCGGGCTTCTCGCGGCTCGTGATCTCGAGGTGCGTGTCGAAGGCAAGCACACACAGAGACGCGCGTTCGCGCAGGCGGGATGACCCGCACCGGTTGCGTATGGTGCCCCGATTGGCCGGTCATTGCCGCGCGGAGGCGTGACGACGGCCTCCGCGACATCCCCGTCGTCGTACATGAACGCGTCGGGAGCCGCGACGTCGTACGGGCGGCTTCTCTCGAAGCGCGCGCCGACGGTGTCACACGCGGGATGACGCGGCGGGAAGCCGAAGCCCGCTGTCCCGGTGTGGCATGCGTCGATGCCGACGCAGCGAACGAAGCGCGGGCGTTCGAGGTCGTGGCGCGCGCGATGGAGATGTTCACTCCGCGAGTCGTGCTCGAACGGCCGGGACGCTGTGACTTCCCGACCCGCGGCCCGGCGCGCTACTTCGGCGGCGACGAGCTGCTCGCCGGGAAGATCCGTGACACGGTGACGGACGCGCTGGGTCGGGACGGCACGGACGTGCGGGTCGGGATCGCCGACGGCGCGTTCACCGCGCGTCTCGCGGCTCGTCGTCAATGCGTCGTCCCGGCAGGAGGGTCTGCCGCGTTTCTCGCACCGTGGCCGGTGTCGGCACTCGGCGACGACGAGCTCACGAGCTTGTTGACGCGGCTCGGCCTGCGGACCCTCGGTGCCGTTGCCGCGCTCGCGCCCGACGCGGTGCTGGCGCGCTTCGGCGCACGAGGCCGCCGGTTCCACGAGCTCGCCCGGGGCATCGATGCCGGCCCACCCGTGCTCGTCACGCCGCCACCCGATCTCGTCGAGCGCAGCGAGCTCGATCCACCGGCCGAACGTGTGGACATCGCCGCGTTCGCGGCGAAAGAGCTTGCCGACCGGTTGTGTGCGCGCCTCGCAGACCGTGGGCTCGCGTGCACACGCGTGGTGATCCGGGCCGAGACCGAGCACGGCGAGCGGCTCGCGCGTTGCTGGCGTCATGACGGCGCGCTCTGCGCGCTCACACCCGGCGCGCTCGCCGAACGGGTGCGCTGGCAGCTCGACGGATGGGTCGCCACCGGCGCGACGACTGCCGGGATCACCGTGCTCACGCTCGTCCCCGACGAGGTCGTGCCGGCCGATGGGCGGCAGCTCGGCTTCTGGGGCGGCGACCAGGTTGCGCACGACCGTGCCGACCGCACGCTCGCGCGCGTGCAGGGGATGCTCGGTTACGACGCGGTCGTCACCGCGGTCGTGCAGGGTGGACGCACACCGGCCGAACAGGTGCGATGGGTGCCGTGGAGTGAGCCGCGCGAACCCGAACGACCACTTCGGGTCGGTTCGGAGACGGCGACGTGGCCGGGCGCGCTCCCGCCGCCGTTCCCGGCTCGGGTGTTCGATCCGCCGATCTCGGCCGAGCTCACCGGCGCCGACGGCAGGCCCGTCACGATCTCAGGACGCGGCGAGCAACGCCACGCGCCCGCGCACGTCCGCAGCCGTGTCGTCGAAGGCGTCGTGCGCGGGTGGGCCGGCCCATGGGCGCACGACGTGCGGTGGTGGGACCCGCACAGCCGTCGTCGTTGCGCGCACTATCAGCTGCTCGTCGACGATCCGGGAAGAAGTCAGGTTGCGTGCCTCGCGGTCGTCGAGAACGGGCGCGCCGCGATCGAGGCTCTTTACGATTAGCGACCCAGCGTGGCGAGCACCGCGTCGGCCATGCCTTGTTCGCCGGCGGCGTTCGGGTGCACGGGCGCCGCGGGCTGGTTCGGTACCACGGGCTCGACCCACCGGTTGATGGTGAGCGGCTGGCACGCGTCATGCCCGATGCTGGGTGTGTACGTGTCGACGTACGTCGCGCGGTTCGCGGCCGCCGTGCTCGCGAGCATTCCGTTCAACGCTTTTTCGATGCCGCGCAGGTAGGGCACGTCGTCCGGTGCAAGCGGCATCTGCGGCCAGCAGCCGCTGCCGGTATCCGGAAGGATCGCGGGATAGCCGACGACGAGGATCCGCGCCTTCGGCGACCGCGCCCTGATGCCCTGCAACACGGCCGCGACCTTGGGCGCGGTGTCGGCGATCCGCTGGCGCAGCTCGTCGTTACCGTTCACGACGTACTTGTCCTGGCACGGATGGCCGGTCGGCGTCGGGCTCGCGCAGTTCTCGAGGATCGAGACGAAGCCGATGTCGTTGCCGCTGATGCCCAGCGTCACCAGCCGGGTGCTGCTGTTGAGCCGGTCGAACTGCGGCGGGTTGCTCGGACCGACGTCGAAGGCTTGTGTCTGGGTCATGTCCTTCGTCTGCGCCCCGCTGCAACTCGCGTCGCGGAACGCCGTGGGGGCGACTGACGGCGCGATGAGATGCGGGTAGTTGTGGTCGGAGCGGTAGCACTGGCCCGCCGCGGGGTCCTGGTTCGGGATTACAGGCCCCGCCGTGTACGAGTCGCCCAGGGCCACGTAATCCCCGCGAAGCGCCGTCGCGGCGCCGGCCGGAGGGAGCAGGAGGGCGAGCAATCCGAGAGCGAGCGCGAACAGGACGAGGCTCTTGCGCATGGGGAGCATGTTCCCGCCCGGCCGGTTCACAAACTTGCGTGGGCGCGAGACCCCTCGGTCGTGACCACGCCTCTCCGTGCACCACGCCCTTGCTCCCCGAACACGTGTTCGATACGGTCGACGGTCCAGGAACAGGAGCCGGCTGTGTACGCGGAGTTGCACTGCCATTCGAACTTCTCGTTCCTCGACGGCGCCAGCCATCCCGAGGAGCTCGTCGAGGAGGCCGCCCGGCTCGGCCTGGCCGCGCTCGCGTGCACCGACCACGACGGGTTCTACGGCGTGGTGCGCTTCGCGGAAGCGGCGCGCCCATTGGGATTGCCCACCGTGTTCGGCGCGGAGATGACGTTGCTTGCCGGGTCGGCTTCGCTCACCGCGCGCGCGGATCCTCCCGGTGAGCACCTCCTCGTGCTCGCGCAGGGGACGGTGGGGTTCGCGCGCTTGGCGCGGGCGATCAGTGAGGCGCAGCTCGCGGGTGAGAAGGGCGCGCCCCGTACATCGCTCGAACGGTTGGCAGACGCGGCGCGGGCGCCGGTGCACGGCCACGATGCCGGCCCGCACAATGACCATTGGTACGTCTCGACGGGCTGTCGCAAAGGCACGGTGCCGGCTGCGTTGCAGCGCGACGGCCCTGCCGCGGCGGAGCGCGCGCTCCACGAGTTGGTGGACGCGTTCGGTCGCGATCGAGTGCTCGTCGAGCTGTGGGATCACGGCGACCCACTGGACCGTCATCGCAACGACGCGCTTGCGCACTGTGCGATGCGGGCCGGCGTCGAAGTGATCGCGACGAACAACGTGCACTACGCAACCCCCTCGCGCCGCCCGCTCGCGCACGCGCTCGCGGCGATACGGGCGCGACGGTCGCTGGACGAGATCGACGGCTGGTTGCCCGCGGCACCATTCGCCCACCTGCGATCACCCGGTGAGCAGCGGCGCCGGTTCGCGCGCTGGCCGGGTGCGGTCGAACGAACCGTCGACATCGCGCGCGCGTGCGCGTTCGACCTGAAGCTCGCGGCGCCGCAGCTGCCCGACTACCCGGTGCCGTTCGGTCATGACGAGATGTCATGGCTGCGTGAGATCGTCCGCCGGGGCGCGGCCGTCTACTACCCGCCGTCGCATCCGCAATACGAGCAGGCGATGCGTCAGATCGACTACGAGCTCTCCGTGATCGAGCAGCTCGGCTTCCCCGGTTACTTCTTGTTGTTGCACGACATCGTCGAGTTCTGCCGGCGCTCCGACATCTACTGCCAGGGACGGGGGAGCGCGGCCAACAGCGCGGTGTGTTATGCGATCGGGGTCACCAAGGCGGACGCGGTCGCGCTGGGGTTGGTGTTCGAGCGGTTCTTGTCACCCGAACGTGACGGGCCACCTGACATCGACCTCGACATCGAGCACCAGCGACGAGAAGAGGTGATCCAGTACGTGTACGAGCGCTACGGGCGTGACCGTGCCGCGCAGGTGGCGAACGTGATCACGTACCGGCCGCGCAGCGCGCTCCGGGAGATGGCGAAGGCGGCGGGCATCGCCCCTGGTCAAGCGGACGCGCTCGGCAAGTGGGTCGACCGCTGGGCCGCCGGCCCGGAGGCCTTCATCGAACTTGCGTGGCCTACGGTCCCTATGGGGCCGGCGGCCACGCACATTCATCGGAGTGCACGGCAAGAACGCCGCTTCGAACGGACGCAGCGTGATCGCACGCGCGACGGGGTGCCGCTCGACGGCCCCGAAGCGACGACGCGGCCGCCTGCGATCCCGCCGCTCGCGCTCGAGCTGGCCGCCGAGGTGCTCGACTTCCCACGTCATCTCGGCATCCATTCCGGCGGCATGGTGATGGCCGACCGTCCCCTCGTCGAGTTCTGCCCGATCGAGTGGGCGCGCATGGAGGGCCGTTCGGTGTTGCAGTGGGACAAGGACGACTGCGCGGCGGCCGGCCTGGTGAAGTTCGACCTGCTCGGTCTCGGCATGCTGACGATGCTGCACCTCGCGGTCGACATCGTGCGCGAGCAAGGTGTCGAGATCGATCTCGCGACGATCCCGCAAGAGCCCGAGGTGTACGACCTGTTGTGCGCGGCCGACACCGTCGGTGTGTTCCAGGTCGAGAGTCGCGCCCAGATGGCGACGCTGCCGCGGTTGCGGCCGAGATGCTTCTACGACCTCGTCGTGGAAGTGGCCCTCATCCGGCCCGGACCGATCCAGGGCGGGTCGGTGCACCCGTACCTCCGGCGCCGCAACGGCGAGGAGGAGGTGACGTACATCCATCCGCTCACGAAGCCGTCGTTGGAGAAGACGCTGGGTGTGCCGCTCTTCCAGGAGCAGCTGATGCAGCTCGCGGTCGACTGCGCGGGGTTCACCGCGGCCGAGGCCGATCAACTGCGCCAGGCGATGGGCTCGAAGCGCTCACAGGCACGCATGGCGCGCATGCGCGAACGGTTGATGGACGGCATGGCCGCGCGTGGGATCACCGGCGACACCGCCGAGCAGATCTACACGAAGCTGGAGGCGTTCTCGGCATTCGGCTTCCCCGAGAGCCACTCGGTGAGCTTCGCGTATCTCGTGTACTCGAGCTCCTGGATCAAGTATCACTACCCTGCCGAGTTCGCGGCGGCACTGCTGAATGCGCAGCCGATGGGGTTCTACTCGCCGCACACGATCGTGCGCGACGCCCGTCGCCATGGCGTGCACGTGCTCGGTCCCGACCTGAATGCGTCTCGGAGAGACGCCACGCTCGAACCGCGTCCGCTCGACATCGCGCCGATCGGCCGGCCGCTGCGTGGATTCCACGCCGAGCCGTCGCACCTCGCGGTGCGGCTCGGCCTCCGCAGCGTCCGCGGGTTGCACGACGCGCTGCTCGACCGGATCGACGACGAGCGCGCCGCGCGCGCGTTCACCGATCTCGAGGATTTCGTGCGCCGCACCGGCGCGACCGTCGATCAGGTCGAGGCGCTGGCGACTGCGGGCGCGTTCGAGCAGTGCTTCGGTCAGTCGCGCCGTGCCGCGTTGTGGGCGGCCGGCGCGCTCGGTGCGGCGCGGCCGAGGGCGCATCGCGACGGCACGGTCGTGGAGACGTTGCCCGGCATCGTCGTCGGCACCGATGCGCCCATGCTGCCCGGCATGACCGAGATGGAGACCGTGCACGCCGACCTGTGGGCGATGGGGATCTCGGTCGGCAAGCACCCGACCGAGTTCGTGCGCGCCGAGCTGGCACGCCAGGGGGTGGTGACCAGCGCCGACCTGCGGGAGCTGGCCGACCGGACGGTGGTGGAGGTCGCGGGTGTCGTCACGCACCGCCAGCAGCCCGCGACGTCGAAGGGCACGGTGTTCCTGAACCTCGAGGACGAGACCGGGCTCGTCAACGTGATCTGCAGCAAAGGCGTGTGGACACGCTTCCGTACCGTCGCCCGCGGCGCGCCCGCGCTTCGCGTGCGTGGTGTCCTCGAGAAGCACCAGGGCGTGATCAACCTGGTCGCGGGCCGCATCACCCGCTTGCCGATCAGCCTGGCGGAAGGTCTCCGCTCCCGCGACTTCCATTGAACGTTCTTGCGACACCCGACGACGCATAGTGTCGCCGCATGCCGCAAATTCCGCGTCGCGCCGAGTTCGTGGTGATCGGTGCAGGGCTGCTCGGGCTCTCGGCTGCTCGCGCGTTGCGAAGGCGCGCGCACGATGTGCTGGTGCTGGAGCGCGAGACCGTGGGTCACGCGCGCGGTGGATCCAAGGGCGCGTCACGCATCTTCCGCCTCGGCTATGCCGACCCCCGTTACGTGCGGATGGCGATGGACGCGCGGCCCTTGTGGGAGGAGCTCGAGGCGGAAGCCGCGTGCCGTTTGCTGCAACCGACCGGCCAGCTGACGTTCGGACGAGGGCTGAGCGCGCTACAGCGCGCGATGAAGGATGCCGGCGCGCCGGTACGGGCGATGCCGGCTGCCGAGGCGCGCGAGATGTTCCCCGATCTGGCGGTGACCGGCGATGCACTGTTCGAACCGGAATCGGCGGTGATCGATGCGCCGGCGACGCTTGCTGCGCTCCGGCGCACGGTTGACGACTTCCTTCACGAGCACACGACGGTCACGAGGATCGCCGACGACGGGCGCCACGTGCGCGTCTCGACCGAGGCAGGCGACGTCGAGGCCGGCGTCGCGGTCGTGTGTCCCGGGCCGTGGTCCGCTGACCTCCTCTCGCTGGACACGTTCGCGACGCTCGAACACGTCGCGTACTTCCGTCATCGCGAGCCCGCCAGACCGGCGCTCCCGATCTTCATCGAGTTCGGCGAACCCGCGGTGTACGGCCTCCCCACGCCTGCGATGGGCGCGTTCAAGCTCGCGCGTCATCACGCGGGTCCGGTCGTCGACCCCGACGACACGACCCTCGAACCGGATGCCCGGCACCTCGAGGAAGTCGTTCGCGCCGCGCGCCGGCTTCTGCCGACCCTCGAGCACTCACCGGTGCACGTGGAGACGTGCTTGTACGACAACACCGCGAATGAGGAGTTCGTCCTCGAACGCCACGGCCGAGTCGTGGTCGGCGCGGGGACCTCGGGCCACGGCTTCAAGTTCGGGCCGTTGCTCGGCGAACGCCTTGCCGACCTCGCGACCACCGCCTGAGTCGATCCCTTCGCGACCGAGGCGCGCCGGAGAGGCGACCGTTCGGACGCTCCCGGGTGCGCAGTGCGCGAACGCGCGAGACTCGACGGCATGACTGCGACGATCGGGCCTTGCATCTCTGCCGACTCCCACGTGACGGAGCCGCCGGGCACGTACATCGACCGGATCGACCCGGAATTCCGCGACCGGGCGCCGCGCATGCATCACCACGACACGCTCGGCGATGTGATGCTGATCGACAACGGCAAGAGCCTCGTGCCGTTCTGGTTGGTCGCGGCGGCGGGGCGGCCCACCGAAGAGGTACGTCTCGACAGTCACAAGCGCTGGGAGGACCTCTGGCGCGGCGGCTGGGATCCCGTCGCCCGCCTCGACGACCAGGACACCGACGGCGTGGTCGCCGAGGTGATCTACCCGTCGGTGGGCATGTTGTTGTGCAACCTGCGCGATGTCGACTACCAGCGTGCGTGCTTCCGCGCCTACAACCTGTGGATCTCGGAGTTCTGCGCGACGTCGCCCGAGCGCTTGATCGGCATCGGCCAGACCGCGCTTCGCACACCCGAGGAAGGCGTCCGCGATCTCGAGGAGATCAAGTCGTTGGGGCTGCGCGGCGTCATGCTGCCGGGCATGCCGCCCGAGAAGGACTACGACCATCCGATGTACGACGAGCTGTGGGACGCGATCGTCGACCTCGGCCTGCCGCCGTCGTTCCACATCCTCACGAGCCGCAGCGACACACCCGGTGCCGAGCACGTGCGCGGACCGAAGCTCAACAGCTTCATGTCGATCGTGCGCGGCAACCAGGACATCATCGGCACACTGATCTTCGGTGCGGTGTTCGAGCGTCATCCCGAGCTGCGAGTCGTATGTGTCGAGGCCGACGCGGGTTGGGTGCCGCACTGGATGTACCGCGCGGACCATGGCTATGACCGCCATCGCAATTGGTTGACCGCCGGCGAGCTGACACGCCGCCCGAGCGAATGGTTCTCGGGCAACGTGTACACGACGTTCCAGGACGACTGGGTCGCCTTCCGGCTCGCGGACATGATGAACGTCGAGCGGCTGATGTGGGCG
>DASQHW010000010.1:0-1821 GCA_035631895.1 Acidimicrobiia bacterium
GCGGTGGATGCTGTACCGGCCGTTGTGGCGCAAGTTCGGCCTCGCGCGCACCCGTATCGCGTTGTCGGTCGGTGCTCCCGTCACCGATCAGGTCGTGGAATTCTTCGCCGCGCTCGCGTTGCCGGTGCGCAACAGCTACGGCACTGTCGAGACCACGGGGTTCGCCACCTGCGTGCCCGCACGCGAATTCCGCGTCGGGACCGCGGGCAAGCCGCTGCCGGGCGGCGAGGTCCGCGTCGCGGCTGACGAGGAGGTCCTCGTGCGCGGACCGAACGTCTTCATGGGCTACGCCCGCGATCCCGACCACACGAAGGAGGTGCTCGATACGGACGGGTGGTTCCACACGGGCGACACGGGTTGGCTCGACGGCGACGGGCACCTCGTCGTCACCGGGCGGAAGAAGGACGTCATCGTGACCGCTGGGGGCACGCCGGTGGAGCCCCGCTTCCTCGAAGACCGGCTGAAGCGCTCGCCGTACGTGCGCGAGGCGGTGCTCGTCGGCAACGGCAGGCCGTACCTCGCCGCGCTCGTCGACCTGGCCCCGGAGAACGTCGGCGCATGGGCATCCGAGCACTCGGTCCCGTATACGACGTTCCGCGACCTCAGCCAGAAGCCGGAGGTCGCCGAGTTGGTCGAGGGTCTGGTCGGCTCGGTGAACGCCGACCTCGGGCCATCCGAGCAGATCCGTGCGTTCCGCGTGCTGCCGACGCCGCTCGAGGACGTTCCCGGAGCGCTCACGTCTACTCGTCGTGTTCGCCGCGAGGCAGGCGTCGAGCGCTTCGTCGCGCTCGTGGAGGACATGTACCGATGACGAAGTTCCTCGAGCTGTGCGTGCAGGGCATCGCCACCGGCGCCCAGTACGCCCTCGTCGCGCTCGGGTTCGTGATCATCTACCGGGCGACGGGTGTGATCAACTTCGCGCAGGCGGGCTTCGTCGTGCTCGGCGCGTATCTCGCGTACGACTTCCACATCACGCTGGGCGTGCCCTTCTATCCGGCGCTGGCGCTCGCGATGTTGGCGGGCGCGTTGATCGGCGTGATCGTCGAGGCAACGGTGCTGCGGCGGCTCGTGGGCCAACCGCCGTTCGTCGTGATCATGATCACGATCGGCGTGCTCACGATCATCGAGCAGATCGTGCCGACGATCTGGGGCGCGAACCCGCTCCCATTGGGCGACCCCTGGGGCGTGAAGTCGAAGAAGGTCGGCGACATCGTGCTGCGGGTCAGCGATCTCTGGACGATCGGCATCGTGTTCGGTGTCGTCGTGCTGTTCTTCCTCTTCTTCCGCTACACGAAGTTCGGCGTCGCGATGCGCGCGACCGCGGTGGATCTCGAGGCCGCGCTCGCGCAGGGCATCAGTGTGCGCGGGGTCGTCGCAGTGTCGTGGGCCATCGCCGGCATGGTCGCCGCGCTGGCCGGCGTGACGCTCGCGGGTGGTGGCGCGGGCGTGCGGCCCGACATCGAGCTCGTCGCCTTCGCCGCGTTCCCCGCCATCATCCTCGGCGGGCTCGACTCACCGGGTGGCGCGGTCGTCGGCGGCCTGATCATCGGGCTCGCGCAGTCGCTGACCGCCGGCTACCAGCCGGAGTACGCGTCGTGGCTGGGACAGGGCTTCAACCTCGTCATGCCGTACTTCGTCATGATCATCGTCCTCATGGTGCGACCGTTCGGGCTGTTCGGTCAGCGCCAGGTACGGAGGGCGTGATGGCCGCGCAGTTGGTGCCCACACGCAGGGGCCGGCGCGTTCGCGCCCCACGCACGCTGCCCCGCCGCCCGGCGGACCGCCTGAAGCTGTTCCGCACTCCGACGCAGAAGCTCACGG
>DASQHW010000011.1:0-2611 GCA_035631895.1 Acidimicrobiia bacterium
GCAAGTGCCGACACCGTCATGTTCTGTCTCTCCAAGGGGCTCGGCGCACCGGTGGGGTCGCTGTTGTGCGGGCCGTCCGACCTCCTCGCCGAAGCACGTGCGCAGCGGGCTCGTCTCGGTGGCGGCATGCGCCAGGCCGGCGGCATCGCCGCGGCCGGGATCGTCGCGCTCGAGCACATGGTCCACCGGCTCGCGGCCGACCATCTCCGTGCCCGGGTGCTCGCCGACGCGCTCGCAGATCGGTGGCCGGGCAGTGTCGATCCTGCCGCGGTGCGCACGAACATCGTGTGCGCGGCCGCGGCACGCCTGCCCGATCACTTCGTCGAGCGACTCGCCGAGCGTGGTGTGCGCGCCGGCACGATCGACCCGCGCACGGTACGGCTCGTCACGCACAAGGACGTGGACGACGACGGGATCGCACGGGCGATCGCGGTGTTCGACGAGCTCCGGGCTGCCTGAGTGGCTCCAGTGGCCGACGATGTGCCCTCCAAGGTGCTGGCCGTCTACGCGCATCCTGACGACGCCGAGATCTCGGCCGGCGGCACGCTCGCCCGCTGGGCGCAGGCCGGCTCCGAGGTACACGTCGCCGTCACGACCCGGGGCGACAAAGGGACGAACGATCCCGGTGCCGACCTCGACCAGCTGGTGCGACTGCGCGTGCAAGAGACCGACGACGCAGCATTGGTGCTCGGCCTCGCGGGTCACCACCATCTCGAATACCGCGACGGTGAGATCGAGGACGACCACGCCCTGCGCCGCGAGCTCGTGCGGCTCATCCGCTCGTTGCGACCCGACATCGTGTTGTGTCCCGATCCCACGTCGGTGTTCTTCGGCGACGGCTACGTGAACCACCGCGACCACCGCATCACCGGCTGGGCGACCCTCGACGCGATCTCACCGGCCGCGGGCAACCCGCACTACTTCCCCGAATTGCGGGCCGAGCGCCTCGACGTGCACCAGGTACGCGCGGTGTACCTGTCGGGCACGCTCGAGCCGAACGTGTGGGTCGACATCGGCGACACGCTGGAGCGAAAGATCGAGGCGTTGTTCTGCCACGCGAGCCAGCTCGTCGAGACGGGCGACTGGTTCCGCGACTTTCTCCGCGAGAGCGCGATCGCCGCGGGCCGTACGGCCGGAGTCACCTACGCGGAGGCGTTCCGCCGTATCCGGCTGGGTTGATGTCCGTCGTCGAGCCGCGCTCGGCCCACGTCTTCGGGCCACGAGCTCGCGCCGCCCGCACGTCAACGTTGCCGTCGTCGCGGTGCGTGCGTGCGCCATTCCGACTGCGCGCGCATCATGAGCACCGCCACGATCGCGGCGCCGACCGCCGCGACGACGGTGCCGACGAGGGCGGCGGCGAGGGCCGGACCTGCACACGACGACACGTCTGCATGGAAGCCCGGCACTGCCAGGAGCAGACGCTCGGCGCGGGTCGGCGTGTCGGCGCAGGAGGTCTCGACGAGGCCGTAGCCGATCAGGCCGCCCAGCATCCCCGACAGCGCGACGCCGAAGAACATGAGCGCGAGGGCGCCGCGCCGAGGCAAATTGGGATGCTCGGGAGTTTCCGGAACCACGGCTTGGAATGTACAGAGGGACGGCACCCCGAGCGGAGCCGAAGGAGCGACGGGAATTCAACCCGGAACGAGCACGACCCGGAACCACGCGAGACTGTGCGTCGATGACGGTGCGTGAATGGACGGTCGCCGGGGGATTGCTCGAAACGCCGATGGGCGTGCTGCTCGTGCGCAACCAGCGCCGGGGTGGTTTCGAGGACTGGAGCACGCCCGGCGGCGTCATCGACGACGAGGACGCCGACCTCCTGGCAGGGCTCACCCGTGAGGTCGAGGAGGAGACGGGATTGCACGTCCACGAGTGGAGTGGGCCCCTGTACGAGGTGAACGCCTACGCACCCGACATGGGCTGGCGTATGCGCTGCGAGGTGCACCTCGCGGTTGCGTTCACGGGCGATGTCGCCGTCCACGACCCGGACGGGATCGTTGTCGAGGCGGTGTTCGTCCCGCACGACGAGTGCCATGATCGCCTCGCGTCGTGCGCGCCCTGGGTGCGAGAGCCGCTTGCCGCGTGGTTGCACGACCGTTGGGCGCCCGGCGCGGGGATCGGATTCGAGTACGAGGTGCACGGCACCACACGCGACGACATGCGCGTGGTGCGGAGTCGCAACACACGAAGCTCTTCCTGACGTGCGCGCGGACACACCGATCCTCCACGTCGACCTCGACGCGTTCTTCGCCGCGGTCGAGCAACTCGACGATCCGGCGCTGCGCGGCAAACCGGTCGTGGTGGGTGGCCTCGGCCCCCGCGGCGTGGTGAGCACCGCCAGCTACGAGGCGCGACCGTACGGCGTGCGCTCGGCGATGGCCATGGCTCGTGCAAGAGCGGCGTGCCCGCATGCCGTCTTCCTTTCTCCTCGCATGTCGCGATACGTCGAGAAGAGCGAAGAGGTCATGGCGATCCTCGGCGATGTCACACCGCTGGTCGAGCAGCTCTCCGTCGACGAGGCGTTCCTCGACGCCTCCGGTGCGCGCCGGCTCATCGGCAGCCCGGTCGAGGTCGCGGCGCTGGTCCGCCGGCGGATCCACGACCGTACGGG
>DASQHW010000012.1:0-9932 GCA_035631895.1 Acidimicrobiia bacterium
GAGCTTCTTTCCGGCGGCGACGAGGTCCACTCGCTGTCGCGCGCCGAGGCACTCGGCTACGACCTCCATCGCCCGCATCGGGTCGTGGTGGTGACGCGTGACTCGTATGCCGGCGACGAAGAGGCGTTCTTCCACAACGTGCGGCGCGCAGCGCGCGATGTCGAGGTGGGGACACTGATCGCCGCTCGAGGCAGCAATATCGTCGTGCTGGCAGAGCGCGAATGCGACTGGAATGAATTTCGACACAGAGCCGAGAACGAGACACGTGACACCTGCCGTATCGGAGTCGGCGGCGTGTGCGAACGACCGTCCGACTTCCCGACGTCGTTGCATCAGGCGCAGACGGCCATCCGTGTACAAGCAGTCGCCGGCGGACGGAACCGCACGGCGCTGTTCGACAAGCTCGGCGTGTACCGCATCCTCGCGGATGCACGAGATCCCGCCGGTATCGAGCACTTCGTGCGGGAGTGGCTCGGCACGCTGCTCGACTACGACGCACAGCAGAAGACCGAGCTGGTGCCGACACTCAGCACGTACTTCGAATGCGCACGGAACTATGACGCGACGGCCAAAGCGCTCTCCGCACACCGCAACACCCTCAAGTACCGACTCAAGCGCATACGGGAGATCTCCGGTCACGATCTTGCGGACGCCGATACGCAGTTCAACCTCCACCTCGCCACCCGCGCGTGGCACGTCCTGCAAGCCCTGAGCGACGACAGCGCCTGATCGGCGGACCACGTCCGGCAACCACGCGATCGCGGGGTGCGGCACGAGCTGCGCGTGGCGGACACTCGATCGAGGTCCGTCGGTGACCGCCGCGCGCGGTCGCGTGTCGACAAGGAGAAGGCCATGAAGAGCGACACCGAACTTCGGCAAGAGGTCGAACGCGAGCTCGAATGGGAACCCAGCGTCGACGAGCGCCGGATCGGCGTCTCAGTGGTGGACGGCATTGTGACGCTGGCAGGCGAGGTGACCTCCTACAGCGAGAAATGGCGAGCCGAGCGCGCCGTCGAGCGCGTCGAAGGCGTCCGAGGCATCGCGAACGAGCTCGTCGTCAAGCCCGAGACCGAGCGGAGCGACACCGATATCGCGAAGGCCGCGGTCGAGGCACTGAAGTGGAACGTGATGGTGCCGGACGAGGACATCAAGGTCAAAGTGGAGAAAGGCTGGGTCACGCTCACCGGCGAGGTTCGCTGGGACTACCAGCGACGCGCGGCGGAGCGGGCGATCCGCGACCTGCCCGGGGTGAGAGGCATTGTGAACCTCATCGTCGTGAAGCCCAAGATCCAACCCGACGACGTCAAACAGAAGATCGAGGACACCTTCAAGCGCGACGCCATCCTCGACGCCAATCACATCACGGTGGAGGTGAACGGTTCGGAAGTCACACTGCGCGGCACTGTGCGTTCGTGGGTCGAGCGGCACGAAGCCGAGAAAGCGGCGTGGTCGGCGCCGGGCGTCACCGCCGTCCACAACTACATCACCGTGAGCGCGGCGGCATAGCGCAATGAACATCGTCAACATCATCTGGCTGTTCTTCCTTCTCTCGAGCCTGACGCCCGTCGTCCAGCAGCACTATCTGGCCGCTCAACGGGTCCGCGCGTTGCGCGCGTTGGAGAAAAGGAATGGATCGAGAGCGATCACGATGATCCACCGGCGGGAGACCTTCTCGTTCCTCGGCATCCCGTTTGCCGGATTCATCGACATCGACGACTCGGAGGCGATCATCCGCGCGGTCGAGATGACCAGCAGAGACATGCCGATCGACCTGGTGCTGCACACACCCGGCGGCCTCGTGCTCGCCGCGGAGCAAATCGCTTCGGCACTCTCAGCCCATCCGGCTCCCGTGACCGTCTACGTCCCGCATTACGCGATGAGCGGCGGCACGCTCATCGCGCTCGCGGCGGACCGCATCGTCATGGCTCCCTCGGCAGTCCTCGGCCCGGTCGACCCGCAGATCGGTGAGTATCCGGCCGCGTCGATCCTCGCGGCGATCGACAAGAAGGATCCGAACGAGGTCGATGACAAGACGCTCATCCTGGGTGACGTGAGTCGCAAGGCCCAGCAACAGGTGAAGTCGTTCGTCGAGCAGATCCTCATGCCGCATGTGAAGCCGGAACGTGCCGGAGAGCTCGCGCAGATGTTGTCGGAAGGCCGGTGGACGCACGACTTCCCGATCTCGCCCGAGTACGCGCAGGAGCTCGGGCTCCCGGTCTCGACCGACCTCCCGGACGAGGTGCGGCAGCTCATGCGCCTGTATCCGCAACCGCGCGGCCAGCGCCCGTCGGTGGAGTACATCCCGCTCCCCTACGACGGGGCTTCGCGGCGCAATGCGCCCTCACGCTCGGCGCTGGGTCGCGATCGGGTGTGATCGGTGATCGTCTGCACCCACGAGTATCTGCTCATGAGGTTTCTGCACGAGGAGCATGCATTGTCATGACGAAGAACGTCGAGAACACTGAGACGCTGGCGCGGGACGCTTGGCAAGCCGCGCTCGACGACGTCACGAAGATCCACGAAGGCAATGGCGCGACGGTCGAAGTCGTCGACCGAGAGTTCGGCGATCAGGTCGAGGCGACCGAGATCCTGCCGCTCACGTACATCGAATACGACCGCAAGGACGATGTGGTCGTGATCGCGGTCGGCGGCCGAACGGCGCGCTTCCCCGTCGTGCTGCGTCACATCATCGAGCACCCGCAGCAGATCTTCATCTATCCGCCGCGGCCCGCACCGACGGAGAGCATCTACGTCACCGATGGCGACGGCAACCAGACCGTCGTGACCCTCCATCCCCGCCCGGCCCTCCAGGGGTGATGATGAGGGCCCTCACAGGAATGAGGGCCCTCCACGGAGATGATCGGAATCAGAACCGTTCCCCGGCGACTACTCGCCCGCGGAACGTACTGCCTCGACGTCGATCTCGACCTTCACGCCCTTGCCGACCAGATACCCGCCCGTCTCCAGTGCCTGATTCCACGTGATGTCGAAGTCGTGGCGATTGATCTCGGTGGTCCCGAGGAAACCGGCACGCGCGTTGCCCCACGGATCCGTTGCCACACGGCAGAACTCCACGTTGAGCGAGATCGGCCGGGTGATGTCCTTCACCGTGAGATCACCGTCCACATGCCACTGGTCGCCGTCCGCGGGTTGCACCGACCTGCTCCTGTAGCGGATCTGCGGATAGTGCTCGACGTCGAGAAAGTCCGCGGAGCGAAGGTGCTCGTCCCGCTTGCGGTCGCCAGTGTCGATGCTCGCCGCCATGATCGTCGCCTCGACCGCCGACTGCGTCGGGTCCTCGGCGATTTCGATCGTGCCGTGGAACTCCCGAAACGTGCCGCGAACCTTCGAGATCATCATGTGACGGGCGATGAACTGAACGTTCGAGTGCATGGGATCGATCTCCCAACGTCCCGGAGCCGGCACTTCGATGTCGCCGATCCGTCTTGTCAACACCGTGTTCGCTGTCATGTCGTTCCTTTGTGCTCGACTTTGCCACGCGCTTCGAGCGGGGCGTTTCCCCACGACGATGCGCGTTCCGTTCACTGTGCGCACCACGCGAACGCGCAGTCTTGGTCCGACAGCGCCCCGGGTCTTCCGCGCAGGATCACCTCCAGCGGAGAAGACCGCCGATCGCTTCGGTCACCGGGCCGTGCTCCGGAATGACGCGGATACCGGCGCCGGTTCCGAGAGCAGCGCGTATTGCCACGTCGACCAGCCGCCCCTCCCGGGGCTCGTCGACGCCGAGCTCTCGCAGATCGTCGGGAGCACTCGCGACGTGCACTCGCTCGGGCCCGAACCAGGCCGAACGAGCGTCGTCCCGACGGTCGTGCACGAACAGCACCTCCACCTGGGCCTTCGCCAACGCCTGCAGCGTGGGGCGCACACCGTCGACCGCGAGATCACCTTGTCCTCGCTCTTCTCGGAATTTCTCCAGGAGCGCCACGGTGTCTTCGGCGACTGCCGTCGCCGCCATTCGCATCGCTTCTCGACGATGTTCGTCCGCGGAGCCGTCCTCGCCGCGTGCGCCGGTGCCGATGACACGCAGCCGTTCGCCGGTCCGTTTGGGCACGGCCTTCTGCAACAGCTCGATCATCCGGATGTCGCCGGTCACGAGCACGAGGTCCGGATCGTGCTCGTCGACCCACTCGGTCACGAGGGCGGCAATGTCATGCGCCTCGGTATCCCAGTTCTTCTCGGCCCGATGCTGGTAGCGCGGCTCCGACCAGCCTCCCGCCTTGACCTTCCGGATCGGAAAGCGGTCTTCCTCGAGGGCCTCCGTTTCCGTGATCGCGGTGCCGTCGATCAGCAGGAGATCCGCGCCGCGCCTGTCGACGACGACGAGAAGATGACGGACACGGGCCTGCATGGCCTCGATGATCGGCGCCACCGACGGCAACGAAGCGCATCGCACGACTTCCTCCCGGACGGGCCATTCGAGATGCTCGGCGCGTTCCACCCTCGCCGGCGTGGCGATGACTCCGAGCGCGTGCCCGAAGAGATGCGCGTCGGGAACGAGCGGATCGACGTGGGTCAGGATGCGCTCGTCTGCGCCCTCGGCCTGCGCCGCGTCTCGAAAGGACTTCCACGCGAGCTGGTTGCGCTGGCTCGCCTTCTCGATCGCACGTTCGACGTTCATGTACAGCGACAGGAACGGCCCCTGAACGTCGAAGAGCCGATCGAGCTCCTCGGAATGTATGGCGCCGGGAGGGAGGTGGTCGGCAGCCTTCACGAGCGCGGCAAGATCGGGTTCATCGACGTCCTCCTCGTCAACACCGCGGCGGTACCTACCGCACCGACGCGCAAAGAATGCAGAAGATCGGCCATGCGGTGACCACGCGACCGCGTAGTCCGCCCGCCGCTCTCAACCGACGACCGCCTGCAGAGCGGCGGCGATCCACGGCACAATCGGGGCATGACAGCGCGGCCGCCGGATTCGACAGGCGAGGAGGACGAGAGCCGCCGTGGGGGCGAACGCGCCCCGGTCGAGGATGAGCGAGCGGGCGCCTTCGAAACCGCAGCCGACGATGCCTACGAGCTGCTTCGAAGGCTCGGGAAGCTGATCGATCCCCGGCTCACACGCATCGACCCTCGCGGCGCGCTGCAGGGCGTCGGGGAGTACGCCGGCGCCGCATGGCGCCGTGTGACACGCGAAGAACCGCGTGTCCAGGTGACCATCGCGATCCTCGTTGCGATCGGTCTGATGATTGCATTGCCGGCGCGGGTGGCGAACCACCCTCGGTGGGTGTTGCCGATCGCGGCAGCACTGCTGCTGCTCGGTGTGTTCGTCGCGAAATCGTCTCGACTGGAACGCCGAGCACGCGTGTTGCGCATCGTGAGCCTTTCGCTCATCGCGGTGATGAGCCTCGCGAACGCCACGTCCGCGGGGCGCCTGATCGTCGATCTGGTTCGCGGCCTAGGCATCCGCGACCCGACGCAGTTGTTGCTGACGGGGGCGGCAATCTGGTTCACGAACGTCATCGTGTTCGGTCTGTGGTACTGGGAATTCGACCGGGGTGGTCCGGTGGAACGGGCCGCGGGCACGCAGCCGTATCCGGACTTCCTGTTCCCGCAGATGACGAGCCCGGAACTGGCCCCACCGGATTGGGAGCCCGGATTCGTCGACTACCGCTATGTCTCGTTCACGAATGCGACGGCATTCAGCCCGACGGACACGATGCCCATGACCAGGTGGGCCAAGTTGACCATGCTGACGCAATCCGCGATCTCCGTCGTCACGGTCGCGCTCGTCATTGCCCGCGCGGTCAACATCTTGCGATAGCTGCGCGAGCTGACGTGCTTGTCAGGGTCGTTCAACTTCGCGTCAGGAGGCCGCATCGAGACTCCAGTCGTCCAACGTGGACGACCCAAGGAGACACGAGAATGCTCACGGACATGAAGCGGAAATTGGCGCTCGGCGCAATCGGCGTCGTGGGTGTCGCAGGACTCGGGGCGGGCATTACCGCCGCCCAGGCGAGCCCGTCGGCACCGCCCAAGGCTCCGGCCGCCGCCTCCGCACCGGCAGCCGAGCCGGCGCCCGCGGCCTCTGACGGCGACACACTCCAGCAGGGCGACCAGACGACGCCGGACACGCCGGTTGCGGCGAGCACGAAGGCCTCCCCGGCAACGCCCGCGACATCGGGCACGGAAGGCGAGAAGACCAATGCCGAGGAGCCTGGTGACGCGGGCCTTCCGGGTGGCGGCCACGCCGACCAGGCGGGCCAGAACGTCGACCACCAGTTCCAGGGAACGGAGTGACGCTGCTCCATCACTGAAAAAGAAACAACGAACCCGTGGGAGGGCGCTGAGCGCCCTCCCACGTTCGCGACATCGCCCGCACCGTCGACGACGCCATTCAGCCGACACGCACTGCCCGTTCAGCCCGGTTTCAGCATGCACGGGCAACATTGGGCCGGGAGGTCCCGGTGCGCGTGCTCGTGGTCGAGGACGAGAAGCGGGTGGCATCGGCAGTCAAGCGCGGCCTCGAGGCCGAGGGCTTCGCAGTCGACGTCGCCCTGACCGGTACCGATGGGTTGTGGCTCGCGCAAGAGAACGAGTACGACCTGATCGTGCTGGACATCATGCTCCCGGGCGTCAACGGCTATCGCATCTGCTCCACGCTCCGCGAGGCCGGGAACTGGACGCCGATCCTCATGCTGACGGCGAAAGACGGTGACTACGACGAGGCGGAAGCGCTCGACACCGGCGCCGACGACTACCTCACAAAGCCTTTCTCGTATGTCGTGTTGATCGCTCGCCTGCGCGCGCTCCTGCGTCGCGCCGGCCGCGGCGACCTGGTGACGTACGAGGCAGGTGACCTGCGCCTCGACCCGCGCGCGCATCGCGTCTGGCGCGATGACACAGAGATTGATCTCACGGCGAGAGAGTTCTCGGTGTTGGAATACCTGCTGAGCCGGGCGGGGGAAGTCGTCCCGAAACGCGACATCCTCGAGCACGTCTGGGATTTCGACTTCGACGGTGATCCGAACATCGTCGAGGTATACGTCGGCCGCTTGCGGCGCCGGGTGGACGAGCCCTTCGCGCGCCGCGCCATCGAAACGGTTCGGGGCGCCGGCTACCGGATGCGGACCGATGGCGGCGCGTAGCCGTCGCCACCCGGGCGGCGTCCGCGTCCGCACCACCGCAGTCGCGACACTTGTCGTCGCGTTGGCGCTCGCGCTCGGAGGCACACTCCTCGTGCTCTCCGAGCGCGCCGCACTCACGCGGGACGTGACGACGACGGCGCGGCTCCGCACGCAGGATGTCGCGGCCCTGCTCACGAATGCACCGGCGCCCAGTCAGCTCAGCGTGCCGAACGACGAACGGTCGGCGGTCCAGGTCATCGACGCCTCGACGGGCCGCGTGATCGCCGGAAGCGCCAACATCGAGGGTGAGCAACCCATCTCCCACGAAGTTCCGCCCGTGGGCAGCTTCACCTCCCGAACGGCGAGCGGGCTCCCGATCGGTGAGTCGTCGTTTCGGGTCGTCGCGCACACCATCTCACTCCCTTCCGGGCGCTTCGTGATCTACGCGGCGGCCAGCTTGGCACCCGTACAACAGAGCACGCAGACGCTTGTGAAATTGCTGCTGATCGGCATGCCGATATTGCTGCTGCTCGTCGCGGGCACCACCGCGACGGTCACCGGTTGGGCGTTGCGCCCCGTCGAGCGTGTCCGTGCCGAGGTCGCAGCGATCGGGGACCGAGACCTGCACCGCCGTGTCCCCGAGCCGGGCAGCGGTGACGAGATCGACCGGCTCTCGCGCACCATGAACGCGATGCTGGCGCGCATCGAGGAGGCCGCCGCTCGCCAGCGCCGGTTCGTCGCGGACGCCTCTCATGAGCTGCGAAGTCCGCTGAGCGCGATGCGCGCCCAGCTCGAGGTCGACCTCGCGCACCCGGCGCATGCCGACTGGCGCACCACGGAGCGCGACGTCCTCGATGAGACGCTGCGGATGCAGCTGCTCGTCGACGACCTGCTCGTGCTCGCGCAAAGCGACACCGACAAGCTGCCACTACGGCGCGACCGAGTCGACCTCGACGACATCGTCCTCGAAGTCGCGCGGCCTATACAGGCCCGTCGCCGCGTCAAGGTGGACCTCACCGGCATGTCGAGCGGTCAGGTCCTCGGCAGCGCCGACCAGCTCCGCCGCGTCATCCGCAACCTGCTCGACAACGCCGAACGCCACGCGACGAGCGTCGTGCACGTGCAGCTTCACGAAACCGCCGGCACGGTGCAGGTTGCGATCATCGACGACGGTCCCGGCATTCCACGGCACGAACGGGCGCACGTGTTCGAGCGCTTCGCCCGTCTCGATCGCGCGCGGGCTCGTGACGACGGCGGAACGGGCCTCGGGCTCGCGATCTCCCGAGAGATCGTCGCCGCGCACGGCGGCACCCTCACCATTCCCGATACCCCGACGGGCACCACTTTCCTCGTCACACTGCCGGGCGTGGACGGCACGCGCTGATCACTCGTTGCGGTTGGACTTCTCCTGGCGGCGTATCCACTCGACCAGATCGTCGGTGTCTCCCGCGCCGTACCGAGCAACGAACTCTCGCACCCAGTCGTCGATCTCGTCGTCGGTGAATCCTTGGCGGCGCAACTCGTCCCGAGCGTCGTTTGCGAGCAGATGCGCCGGCTCGACTTCCTCGATGGTCACATCGACGGGCGGGAGTCCGACATCGCGCGGGTCCTCGGGGATCAGGCCGTCGTCTGCGTCAGGCATCGTGTTGCTCCTTTCGACGTGGCCCGTCTTGTCATTTCCTTCGTCGGTCGAGAATGCGGAACGTCCCGGCCGTCGTGAGCCCGTACACGATGTGCGCGCTCAGGTCTTTGGCGAGCGTCTTGGCGTCGTACTCCCAAATCGGCTTGTAGAGCTTCGCCAACGGCAGGACGACGTAGCTCGTCGCCCACACGGTAGGGCCGAGAAGCAGATCGAGCTCGACCGCGGCCGGCAGCGATCCGGCGACGATCCCGTACTGCACACCCCACAAGATCCCGTAGCCCCAATGCATGACGTTGTTCACGAGCGGTGCCCACTTCGGTTCGAGATCGCGCTGGAGGAAGGCCTCCGTCAGTCGCTTTCCGACCTGACCGGGTGCGGAGACGTCCTCCCAGCTCGGGCTCGCGGAGAATTCCCATTCGAGGAATGTCTCCTTGCCGCCGTCGCGCTTGTGACGCACATACCAGACTGCATCCATCGCGAGCGTCCCGACCGCGCCGGCAAGCGCACCGCGCACGATCACGCCGAGGGGCGTCGACCGTGATCCGCTCATCTGGCCTCCTCCTCGACCTTCACGTACCCAATCCGGACGACCGTCAGTTGTCGTCGAGCGCTTCGGGTTCCCGATGCTCACCGAGACGCTCCGCCGGCGTCTTCCCGGAATCAGTGGCGTTGTAGGTCCAGTCGGGTTGTTTCGCAAGGTGGTGTTCGTCGACGCTCGCAACACCGTTCTCGATGCCGAGGAGCTCCGCGACCACGATGGGCCTGCTCGCCGGTGTGCTGCCGTTCACGTGCGCGTCGAGATCGTCCGGGAAGCGGTCGAGGAGGCTGGCGACCACTGTCTGCTGCTGGGTGGCGAGCGAACACCGCGCGCCATCCGTCACGGTTGCAATCCTGGCGCGAAGCTCGTTGACTTCGTCCGCGCGCGCATCGGACCGGCGCACATCATCGAGCAGATCGGCGATGCGCAGGCCGTCGAGCTTGCACGGCGAGCACTGTCCACACGATTCGACCGCCAAGAATCGCGACGCGCCCGCAGTAGCAGCAACAAGATCGTCGGCGTCATCCAAGACCATGAAGCCGGCCGACCCGAGGCCACTGCCGATGGCGGCGAGCGCCTCGTAGCTCGCAGGCGTGTCGAGCGCCGACGCCGGGATGAACGCGTTCGAGACGCCGGGAAGAATCGCGCGGATCTGCCGGCCCGGACG
>DASQHW010000013.1:0-2433 GCA_035631895.1 Acidimicrobiia bacterium
GGCCCACAGGTCGAGCGTGCAGCCGGAGACCAGGTCGAAGCGGGCGTGGTGCCAGTGACAGGTGACGAGCCCCGACTCGACCGTGCCCTGGTGCAGCGGGAACCCGAGATGCGGGCATCGATCCTCGATGGCGTACGCATGGTCGTCGTGCCAGAACACCACGACGGGGAGCGAGCCGACCTTCGTGAGCAGGCGGCCGTCCGCACGGAGCTGCGCGAGGGACCCGGCACGGACCTCGGTGGCGGTGGCGACCATGCGTCGATCCTTTCCGAAAGGAACTCCTTGCGATAATGTACCGGCAGATGGAGCACGTCAAGGCGAAAGAGAACCACGAGGCCAACGAGGTGCGCGCCGCGAACCTGGGCCCGAGCAAGCGCCAGATCGTCGAGCGGTTGAAGCGCGCCGATGCGACCGTCGCGGATCTCGCCCGCGGGCTCGAGATGACCGAAGCCGGCGTCCGCCAGCATCTCGATGCGCTCGCGGAGCACGGGCTCGTCGTGTCGCGCACCCGGCCGAGCGTCGGGCGGGGCAGGCCGCCCACCGTGTGGACGCTCACCGACCTCGCCCAGGACCTGTTCCCGGATCGTCACGACGATCTCACCGTGGACCTGATCTCCGCGGTACGTGCCGCGCTCGGCGACGAGGGATTGCAACGCGTCATCGACGCGCGCGCCGAGCAACAGCGCGCCGCGTACGCCCGCGCGATGCCGAAGCGGGGATCGTTGCGGACACGTGCAGAAGCGCTCGCTCGTGTGCGTACCGACGAGGGGTACCTGGCGGAGGTCGTCGACGATCCCGAGGGCAAGGGAGTGCTGCTGGTCGAGCACCACTGCCCGATCTGCACCGCGGCATCCGCGTGCGCGGGCTTGTGCAGCTCCGAGCTCGACCTCTTCCGTGACGTGATGGGCCCGAGCGTGCGCGTCGAGCGCACGCAGCATCTGTTGAGCGGCGACCGTCGCTGCGCCTATCGCATCACGTCGCGCTGAGCACGATCACGTGTATCCCAACCGTACGAACTGGTCGGGAGGCGCTTCGACATCGCGCAGCGCCGCGTACAGCATGTCGGAGAGCTCTCGGCCCAGCTTGTCGTCGGCGAGATTCCGCTCCTCGTTGGGGTCCTCGCCGAGATCGAACGCGAGCGTCCCGACGAACTCGCTGTACGCCCAGAACGGCAGGAAGTCGGCGGCCGTGAACGGCTGGCGGATGACCGGCACGGTCGAGCCCGGCATGCGGTCGAGCACCGCACGGTCGTCCGGACGCGGGAGCCGCAGATCGGGATGCGAGTGCAGCGGCATCGTCGACCACCGGTTCGACCACATCGACAGCGGTTCGTTCGGGCCGTCCGGAGCGCGCACGTACTTGCTCGTTCCCTGCGCTCGGTCCGCGATGAGATGCACCTCGCGACCCCACACACCCGACAGTGCCCAGTCGCGCACCGATGTCGCGTCACCGCGCAACATCGGCAGGAGCGACCGACCGTGCGTCGGATGTGCCGGCACGACGTCGAAGACGTCGCAGAGCGTCGCGTGCAGGTCGACGTTCGTCGTCAGCGCATCACACGTCGTCCCGCCGGCGATGCCGGGCCACGCGATCAGCAACGGTGTGTGCCCGAGCGGCTCGTAGATCGGGCACCCGGGCTTGCCGAAGATGTCCTTCTCGCCGAGGAAATGACCGTGATCGGTGCACACGATGACGGCCGTTTGTTCCAGCGCCGGCTCCAAGGCGTCGAGCAGGCGCCCGAACCACGTGTCGATCATCGTGAGCTTGCCGCCGTACTGCGCGCGCACCTGACGTGCCTCGCGCTCGGAGAGCACTCCCTTCTGGACCGCGCCCACCGTGTACGGCGGCCAGATCAAGTGTTGGGCCTCCCGCCACGACGGGTCGTACATCGACGCGTACGGCTCCGGCGTGTCGAACGGCTCGTGAGGATCGAACTCGTCGACGAACAACAAGAAGCGGTCGTGCGCGGCGGCCTCCTCTTTCAGCCACCGCACGGCTTCCCGCATCACGCGCGGTCCCGGAAAGTCGTGCTCGGCGCGGAACCAGCCGCGGGAGTTGTCATACGGCGTATGACCGCGGCCGAACGCCGGTGCGCCGGCCCACGATGTATCCGGTCGCGTCCGCCAGAGATCACCCTCGTGGCCACGCTGGTAGTCCCAGGCAGTGAAGTCGACGTGGTAGTTCTCTCCACCCGTCTCGAACAGATGCGGGTGGTCGGTGACGAGCTTGGTCACCACCCCCGCGCTGCGCAGCCCTACTGTGATCGCGTCCTCCCACAGCTCGATCGATCCCCACGGGCGCCACAAGAAGTCAAGTGCGCCGACGAGAAGGTCGTGGCGCGCCGGCATGCACGGCAACGCGCCGCTGTAGTGCTGGGTGAAGCGCACGGATCGACGCGCGAAACGATCGAGGTTCGGCGTGTCGAACTCGGTG
>DASQHW010000014.1:0-2735 GCA_035631895.1 Acidimicrobiia bacterium
CGCGTGGTTGGGATCGCTCCCGCGAATGGGTTCATGATGTCGTACGTCTTCGTCACCCACGACGCGTTCGATCAGGTCGCGGGGTCGCCGAACACGACGAGCGTCATCCTCATCGGAACGACGAACCCCACCGCGGTGCAGCAGCGGCTGCGCGCCGAAGGCCTCAACGTGCTCACCCGAGACGAGCTGGCCAAGAACGACGTCAAGTTCGCGACCGGCATCTTCGGATCGCCGCTCAAGCTCATGGTCGGCATCGGCCTGGCAGCCGGGACGATGATCATCGCCCTCACCGCGTACACGACGATCATCGAACGGCGCCGCGAGTACGGAATCGTCAAGGCCATGGGCGCGACGCGCGGGCGACTCGTCGCGCTTGCGCTGTTCCAGACGCTCACGCTCGCCGCGCTCGGTTTGGTCGCGGGATGGTTGTTGTTCCTCGGCGGGCGGGAGCTCA
Organism: Acidimicrobiia bacterium; assembly: GCA_035631895.1. Classification (GTDB taxonomy): domain Bacteria; phylum Actinomycetota; class Acidimicrobiia; order IMCC26256; family PALSA-610; genus DASQHW01. The sequence continues at coordinate 455 of DASQHW010000014.1, forward strand.
TCGTTGCGAGCCGGCCACAGTTCTCGGTCGTGCTGACGAGCGGCGCGGTGTTGCGCGCAACGGTCGCGGCGTTCGTGATGGCCCTGCTCGCCGCCGTCATCCCGGCCCGCCGGCTCGCGAAGCTCGAACCGGCCGTCGCGTACCGGAGCACGACATGAGCGCGCATGTTCCGCTCGCGCGCCGGGCGCTGTTCCAAGACCGGCGCCGTGCCGTCCTGGCAGCGGGCGGGGTCGCGGCCGCGCTGTTGCTCGTGCTCGTGCTGCAAGGCATCTTCGACGGCGCGATGCGCCAGGTCACCGCCTACGTGCGCGCGATGCCGGCGGACGTCATCGTGTCGCAGGAGGACGTCCGCACTATGCACATGTCGAACTCGACGCTCGATCCCCGCACGCCGGCCGAAGTCGCGCGCGTGCCCGGCGTCGACTGGGCGGAAGGCATCCGTTACACGACGACGTTCGTCGTCAACGACGCGGGTAACCAGCAGCTCTCCTACGTCATTGGCTACGACCCGAGCACTGGTCGCGGCGGCCCTCGCCGCTTCAGCGCCGGACGCGCACCAGGGGCGCGCGAGATCACGCTCGAACAGATCGCAGCCAATCGGCTCGGCGTTCGCTTGGGCGACACGCTCAGCGTGTTCAACGATCACTACCGGCTCGTCGGCATCTTCCACGGTGGCACGACGATCGTGAACTCGCTCGCGTTCATCACCACCGACGACTTCGCCGCCCACCGCGGCGACGCCGTCTCCTACGTCCTCATCGGCGCCAAACCCGGCGTGAGCGCGCAGCAGCTCGCAGCCCGCGTCGCCGCCGCGTTCCCCCACGACACCGTCCAGACGCGTGCCGAGTTCGCACACCAAGAGGCCACCTTGGTACGCGACATGTCGGCCGACCTCATGCGCATCATGTCAATCGTCGGGCTGCTCATCGCGCTCGCGGTCGTCGCGCTCACCCTGTTCTCGCTCACGCTCGCGAAGCTGCGCGAGCACGCAATCGTCAAGGCACTCGGCGGCCGCACGCGCCGATCGGCCGCCGTCGTGCTCACCCAAGCCGCGTGGCTGGTCGGTGTTGCCGTGGTCAGCGCGACCGTCATCGCGATTGTGCTCGGCCGCATCGTCGGCGCGCTCAGTCCGTCGATCGAAGTCGCGATCGAACCAGCGAGCGTCCTACGCGTCGCGTTGTCGGCCGGGCTCATCGGAGGCATCGGTGCGCTCATCCCACTCCGTCGGGTCGCGCGCGTCGACCCGGCATCCGCGTTCCGGAGGCAGTCATGAGTGTTCTGTCCGCGACCGACGTCACCAAGACGTACGGCGAAGGCGACCTCGCCGTTTCTGCCGTGTCGCACCTCGACCTGGACGTCGACGCCGGTGAGGTCGTGCTCATCATGGGTCCGTCGGGTTCGGGCAAGACGACGCTGCTGTTGATGCTCGGAGCGATGCTGCGGCCGACCGCCGGCACGATCACCGTCGACGGCACTGACGTCGCGAGCGCGCGCGAACGGAGGTTGCCGCCGTTGCGGGCTCAGCACTTCGGGTTCGTGTTCCAGGACTTCAACCTGCTGTCGGCGCTCGACGCGCGCGAGAACGTCGAGCTCGCCTGCAACCTCGCAGGAACAACCGGCCGCGCCGCGCACGAACGCGCGACGCGGCTCCTTCAACGGCTCCGCCTCGCCGACCGCATGCACTTCCGGCCCGACCAACTCTCCGGCGGCGAGAAGCAGCGCGTCGCGATCGCCCGGGCCTTGGCGAACGACGCGCCCGTCCTCCTCGCCGACGAACCGACCGCGAACCTCGACTCCGGTCACGGCCGCGAGATCGCGCGGCTGCTGCGGCAGCTCGCCACCGACGACGGCCGCAGCGTCGTCATCGTTTCCCACGACGACTGCCTCAAGGAGATCGCCGATCGCATCCTGTGGCTGGAAGACGGACAGTTCCGCGAACTCTCGGCAATGGCGACCGACCCGGTCTGCAAGATGGCCGTCGAAACCCACGACACGCCACACCTCGAAGTGGACGGCCGCGTCTCCTGGTTCTGCTCGACGCACTGCCGCGATGAGTTCGCTGCCGACCCCGCACGCTTCAACGCTCGCACACCCGCACGCTCATAGGAGGTGAACCATGAACCACGATACGGACTCGCCGCACTCGGACCACGCACGGCACGGTATGCATGGCCACGGGCTCATGATGCTGATCTGCATCCCGATGCTCGTCATCGCGGTCGCGCTCGTCGCGACCGGCGTGGCGAACCCGGGCATTCTGGTCGGTGCCGCCGTGTGCGCG
>DASQHW010000015.1:0-7285 GCA_035631895.1 Acidimicrobiia bacterium
AGGCGTCGGCCTCGTCGCTGAAGTGGCTGGCCAGGGAGGCAAGGTTGATCGGCTCGTCCATGACCCAATTGTGGCATCCGACGCCGTGGTTTGTCAAGTAGATAATCACCCCTCAGATCACGTCAGAGTGTGTGAGAATGGATAACACGGCGTTACTGACGCGACAACCGGTAATAGCTGGGGTTCGGGGATGCACCCCGGCAGCAAGTGCAAAGAACCCGTCAAGCAGCGGCGGAACGACTGAGAGTGGGCGTGGAAGTCGTTACGTTTCGGTGATGGCTTCCTCACAGCTTCCTGGGATCAGGGCCGCGGCGATCTTGTACGAGAGGGGCTTCGCCCGATCGGAGATCCGTGCCCGTCTCCAGGACCCGGCGATCATGAAGGCGATGTTCGAGCCCCGCGCCTATACCGAGGCCGAAGCGAACGCGGCGTATGACGCGGTCGCGCTCGACACGCCGATGGCCGACGCGGACCTCGCGTGATGTGACTGACGTCTCTCGGCCGCTCGGCGGCCTCAGTCGCGCGGGCGCGGCGCCGATAGCTCTGATGGCAGCGCTCCTGCAGCCAAAACAGCCTGACGGGTCTCCTCCTCCCGGCTCGGCGACGAATCCCCACAGCACGCCGGGCGATACCGCCCGGCGTGTGTGTTTGCGCACTGTCGTGGTTCACTTGGGCGCATGGATCGAAGTCCCGACACCGACCAGTGGCGTGAGCTTGCTGCCAAGGAGTTGAAGGGCGCGGATCCGGAGACGCTCACCTGGGAGACTCCGGAGGGGATCGACGTCAAGTCGCTCTACACCGCGGAGGATCTCGAAGGTCTCGAGGTGGTGGGTGGCCTCCCCGGCATCGAGCCGTTCGTGCGCGGGCCACGGGCGACGATGTACGCGAACCGGCCGTGGACGATCCGCCAGTACGCGGGCTTCTCGACGGCGGAGGACTCCAACGCGTTCTACCGCCAGAACCTCGCGGCCGGGCAGATGGGCCTATCCGTCGCGTTCGACCTTGCGACGCACCGCGGCTACGACAGCGACCACCCGCGCGTCGTCGGCGACGTGGGGAACGCGGGCGTCGCGATCGACTCCGTCGAGGACATGAAGATCCTCTTCGACGGCATCCCGCTCGAGAAGATGTCGGTGTCGATGACGATGAACGGTGCGGTGCTGCCCGTCCTCGCGGGCTACGTCGTCGCCGCCGAGGAGCAGGGTGTCGCGCCGGAGCAGCTGACCGGCACGATCCAGAACGACATCCTCAAAGAGTTCATGGTCCGCAACACGTACATCTATCCGCCGGCGCCGAGCATGCGGATCGTCGCGGACATCATCGAATACACCGCGAAGCGGATGCCGAAGTTCAACTCGATCTCGATCTCCGGCTACCACATGCAAGAGGCAGGCGCGACCGCCGTGCAGGAGCTCGGCTTCACACTTGCCGACGGCCTCGAGTATGCGCGCTTTGCAGTTTCGCGCGGCCTCTCGGTCGACGACTTCGCCGGGCGCCTGTCGTTCTTCTTCGCGATCGGCATGAACTTCTTCATGGAGGTCGCCAAGCTGCGTGCTGCGCGACTGTTGTGGTCACGCATCATGACCGACCTCGGCGCGCAGCGGCCGGCCTCGAAGATGCTGCGCACGCACTGCCAGACGTCGGGGGTCTCACTCACCGAGCAGGACCCGTACAACAACGTCGTCCGCACGGCATACGAGGCGCTGGCCGCGGTGCTCGGCGGTACGCAGAGCCTCCACACCAACAGCTTCGACGAGGCCATCGCTCTGCCGTCCGACTTCGCGGCACGGATCGCGCGCAACACGCAGCTGATCCTCGCGGAGGAGACCGGGATCACGCACGTGATCGACCCGCTCGGCGGTTCCTATTACGTCGAAGCCCTGACGCAGTCGCTCGCGAACGAGGCGTGGAAGCTGATCCAGGAGGTCGAGCAGCTCGGCGGTATGACGAAGGCCGTGGACTCGGGCATGCCCAAGCTGCGCATCGAGGAGGCGGCGGCGCGGCGCCAGGCGAGGATCGACCGCGGTGAGGAGACGATCGTCGGCGTGAACAAGTACCGGCTCGAGGACGAAGCGCCGGTGGACGTGCGTCAGATCGACAACAGCGAAGTGCGCCGCCAGCAGCTCGCGCGTCTCGAACACATCAAGGCAACGCGTGATCAGGCAAGGGTGCGAGCAGCGCTCGACGCGCTGACGAAGGCGGCGGCGGCGGACGGCAACCTGCTCGAGCTCTCGATCGAGGCGACCCGTGCACGGGCGACCGTCGGCGAGATCTCCGACGCGCTCGAGAAGGTGTTCGGCCGCTATCGCGCGAACGTGCGCACGATCTCCGGCGTCTACGGCGGGGCGTACGCCGGCGACGAGGAGTTCCAGGCCATCCGCAAGGAGGTCGACGAGTTCGCACGGCACGAGGGCCGGCAACCGCGCATCCTCGTCGCGAAGCTGGGCCAGGACGGCCACGACCGGGGCGCGAAGGTGATCGCGACCGCATTCGCCGATCTCGGCTTCGACGTGGACATCGGTCCGTTGTTCCAGACGCCCGACGAGGCCGCGCGCGAGGCGATCGAGAACGACGTCCACGTCGTCGGCATCTCGAGCCAGGCCGCCGGGCACAAGACGCTCGTGCCGCAGCTCATCGACGCACTGCACGCGCACGGCGCGCGTGACATCGTCGTCGTGGTCGGCGGCGTCATCCCGGCCGGTGACTACGACTTCCTACGCGCCGCGGGCGTGGGGGCCGTCTTCGGCCCCGGCAGCAACATCCCGCGGGCGGCCTCGGAGATCCTCGCGCTGGTACGCGAACGCCGCGCTGCCGCGTGACGCGTCGATGAGTCCCGGGCTCGCCGACGCCGTGCGCGCCGGCGATCGCCGCGCGCTCGCGCGTGCGATCACCCTCGTCGAGTCGACCCGGGAGGACCATCGGGCCGACGCCATCGCGCTGCTCGAAGAGCTCATGCCGGGAACCGGCGGCGCGATGCGCGTCGGGATCAGCGGTGCACCGGGCGCGGGCAAGTCGACGTTCATCGAGACACTCGGGTTGCATCTGGTGGAGACGGGTCACGACGTCGCGGTGCTGGCCGTCGACCCTTCGAGCACGCGCACGGGTGGTTCGATCCTCGGCGACAAGACGCGCATGGAGCAGCTGTCGCGCCGACCCGAGGCGTTCATCCGGCCGTCGCCCTCCGGCGGCACGCTCGGCGGGGTCGCCCGCCGCACCCGCGAGGCGCTGCTGGTGTGCGAAGCGGCAGGGTTCGACGTGGTGCTCGTCGAGACAGTCGGCGTCGGCCAATCCGAGGTGGCGGTGGCGGGCATGGTCGACCTCTTCCTGCTCCTCCTCGCGCCGGGTGCCGGCGACGAGCTGCAAGGCGTGAAGCGCGGCATCGTCGAGCTCGCCGACCTCCTCGTCGTGAACAAAGCCGATGGCGCGCTGCTCGAAGCCGCGCGCCACACGGCGTCCGACTATGCGCACGCCCTCCATCTCGTCGGCCAGCCCGAGGTGCAGGTCCTCCTGGCATCGGCGCTCGAGGGCACCGGAATCGCCGACGTCTGGAGCGCCATCGAGGTGCTGGCCCGCGCCGCCCGCGAGTCGGGCGCCGTTGCAGCTCGCCGCGCCGAACAGGCACGCGACTGGATGTGGTCGGAAGTCACCGAGACGCTGGTGGAACGCGTGCGCGCCGGCGCGCACCGGAGCCGCGACGTCGCCGCGTTGGAAGCCGACGTTGTCGCCGGCCGCATCTCGCCGGCTGCCGCGGCGCGACGCCTGCTCGACGCCGACTCGTCAGGTGTGCCGGACCACTCGGGGACGGCCGGCTGCTAGCTGGCCTTCCGTACGGAAGCGGGTTGTTTCGGCTCCGGTGGCCGCGCCCGGCGCAGGACCTCGCGCGCCTCGGCCACACCGCGCCGGCCGGCACGCCGCGTCCGTTCGTCGAGCTGCCAGTCGGGCCGGCGCTCGTCCCGCTCCCTTCCGGAGAGCAGCCGCAGCTGGGTCGTGTCCCCGTGGTCGCTCCGCTCGCTCATGGTTCGAGTATCCCCTGAAGGTGAGACAACAACGCCTGGCCAATGGTCCCGGCGGCAGGGGCAATCGTCCTGTTCCGGCGTCGTAGCCTGGCCGGCATGGGCGTGTACCTGGATCATGCGGCGTCGACGCCGATGCGGCCCGAGGCGATCGACGCGATGCTGCCGTTCCTCGCAGAGCACGCCGCCAACCCGTCGGGCTCGCATACGGCGTCCCGCGAGGCCAAGACGGCGCTGGAAGAAGCGCGCGAGATCGTCGCGGCCGCGTGCGGCGCCGGTCCGCACGAGATCGTCTTCACGGGCGGCGGCAGCGAGGGCGACAACCTTGCGGTCAAGGGCGCAGCGTGGGCCGCCCGCAACCGCGATCCGCACCTCGACGGCGTCGTCACCACCGGCATCGAGCACAAGGCGGTCCTGGGTGCCTGCGACCGCCTCGCACGTGAGGGTTACCGCGTCACTCGGGTTCCGGCGACGGCGTCCGGCGTCGTGGATCTCGACGCATTGGCCGGCGCGCTCGACGAGCGCACCGCCGTCGTCTCGGTCATGCTCGTCAACAACGAGACCGGGGTGCGCCAGCCGCTCACGGAGCTCGCGTCTCTCGTGCGGGAACGCGCACCGAGCGCCGTGTTGCACACCGACGCGGTGCAGGCGCCGCAGTGGTGCGACCTTCGGGAGGCCGCCGTGTCCGCCGATCTCGTGGCCATCTCGGGCCACAAGTTCGGCGGTCCGAAGGGCGTCGGGGCGCTCGTCGTGCGCAACGACGTGCAGCTCGTCCCGCTCGTCGAGGGCGGCGGTCACGAGCGGGGTCTGCGCGCCGGGACACAGAACGTCGCGGGCATCGTCGCGCTCGCCACGGCGCTGCGGGTCACGGACGAGCGTCGCGACGAAGAGGTCGCACGCATTCGAGCGCTGCGCGACCGGTTCGCCGACACGCTCGCCGCGGACATCGACGGCTTCGCGCCGAACGGCGACCCCGCACGCCGCGTCGCCGGGCTCTTGCACGCCGCCATCCCGGGCATCGAAGCCGAGACGCTTCTCGTCGCACTCGACCAGCAGGGGATCTACGCGGCGTCCGGTTCGGCATGCAGCTCCGGCGCCATCGATCCGTCGCACGTGCTGGAGGCGATGGGTATGCCGCGCGACCGCGCGCTCTCGTCTGTCCGTTTTTCATTCGGCTACGCGTCGACCGGCCTCGACGTCGACGAGGCGCTCGCCGTGATTCCCGAGGTCGTCGAGAAGCTGCGGACCGCGTGATGGCCCTCGGTCGTGTGATGGTGATGATGAGCGGTGGCGTGGACTCGTCCGTCGCGGCCGCGCTCCTGCACGAGACCGGATACGACGTCACAGGCGTCACGCTCAAGCTCTGGGGCGGCGAGAGCGACAGCGGGTGCTGCAGCGTGGGCGACGTCGAGGATGCGCGGCGGGTGGCCGCTCAACTCGGCATCCCGCACTACGTGTTCAACTTCGGCGATGACTTCAACGACCACGTCGTCGAGCCGTACGTCGCCGCGTACGCGTCGGGGCAGACGCCGAACCCGTGTGTCGACTGCAACCGCATGATGAAGTGGGGCCGGGCGTTCGAGCGCGCGCAGCAGCTCGGCTTCGACTTCGTGGCGACCGGGCACCACGCGCGGGTAGTGCAGACCAAGGAGGGTCCCGCGCTCGCACGAGGTGCCGACATCGCCAAGGACCAGTCGTATGTCCTCTACATGCTCGGACCGGGCGAGCTCGCGCGCACGCTGCTTCCTGTCGGCGAGCTGACCAAGGCGGAAGTGCGGGAGCTCGCACGCACGTGGGGCCTGCGCACGGCGTCCAAGCGCGAGAGCATGGACGTCTGTTTCATCACCCGTGGCGGACGGGAGGCCTTTCTCGGCGCGCGAATTCCGCGGCGGGGCGGTGCGATCGTCGACACGCGCGGTGCGCACGTGGGCACCCATGACGGCGTCGACGCGTTCACCATCGGCCAGCGCCGCGGCCTCGGTGTCGCGGTCGGTGCCCGCCGCTACGTTGTCGATCTGTCCGTCTCCGACGCGACGGTGACGGTCGGACCCCGTGACGCGTTGCTTCGAGACCGCGTGCGGCTGCGCGAGGCACACTTCGTCCGCACACCCCCCGCCGACATGCTCGTGCAGACCCGCGCGCACGGCCGCGTCACACCTGCCCGGCTGATCGGTCGCGACGTCGTCTTCGCGACCCCGCAGCCGCGCGTCGCTCCCGGCCAGGTGGTGGCGTGCTACGACGGCGACGTGTGTTGCGGCGGCGGGATCGCCGCCTGAGCCGCCGGACGGCGTCAGCGGGCCGGCAGCCGGCGGTTCCCGGCGAGCGCGAGCAACGCGTCCGGTCGGGTGACGGCGACGACCACGCCGTCCGGGTCGACGAGCTGCGCATCGACGCGACCCCGGCGCCGGCCGAACGTGACCGGCGGGTCCAGCTCGATCTCGACACCTCCCACGACCGAGCCCAGGCGGAGATCGAGCACGTCGCCGGGAAGTGACCGGCCCGGCACCCGGTACAGGCGTCGCATCACCTCGCGCGGTACGAGCACCGGCTCGAGCAGTGTGAGCGGGTCGACGATGGCGATACCGGCGGGGACCAGCACGACCCACCGACGTGAGAGCGCGTCGAGCGAACGCACGATGAGCCACGCGGCGGGGACGCCGATCACCGTGCACACGGCGCCGGCGATCAGGTTCGCGTCAGCGAGCAGCAACGGTCCCGTGACCGCTCCTGCCACGACGAGCGCGACTGCGAGCGGCACGGGCCCGAGGAGCAACGGCGTGGGGATGCGTGTCGGGAAGCGGACCTCATCGCCGTACGCGAGCGCGTTGCCCGCGGCGGCTGCGACCGGGTGGGACAAGGCGAGCGCCGCGGCGAGCACGCTCGTGACCACTGCGACGGTCGCGGACGCGGCGCTCGTCGACGTGATCGACAGCACCGCGCACGCAACCGCGACAGGCGCGGTGACGCGTAACAATGTGAGTCCCCACGGTCGCGGTGCCAGCAACGCAAGGAGCCCCGCCGCCCAGGCAGTCCAGAAGAGCACCGTCGCAAGCCGCGCAGGTCCGGCGGGCCACCCGTCGAGCGCGTCGGTGATCGCGCCGCCCATTGTCACCGGCAACAAGGTCCAGGCAAGGCGCGCGCACCACAACAGCAAGGTGGCTTTCATCGCGTGCTCGCGTGCTCCGCTTCGTGCCGTCAACGGTTGAGGACGTATCCTACGAATCTTCATGCGGGACATCGGGCTTGTTGCAGGAATGGCAACCGCGATCGGA
>DASQHW010000016.1:0-2200 GCA_035631895.1 Acidimicrobiia bacterium
TCGCCGGCGACACCGAGTGCGGCGCAGTGGGCGGCGACCTCCAAGCCGACGTCGACCATCGCCGCGCGTGCGATGTCGAGCGCGGGAAACCCCGACGCCGCGGCCCGCCCCACTGTCGCGAGGGCGGGGCCCAGGCGGTACGTCTTGCGGTAGGGGTCGCGCAGCAGCCACCCCGCGCCGGCGAGCGTCGTCAGCATCGAGTGGCACGTGGACTTGTTGACCCGCAGCCGGCGGGTCAGCTCCGCAAGCGTGAACCCCTGGCCGGGTCTCGCGGCGAGGAGCTCGACGAGGGCGATCACCCGGTCGGTCTGAGGAGAAGGGCGGGCCATGCCGTCCAGCATGACGGCTTATGGACGCATATTGCAACCATTGCGTCGCACAGTGCACCCATGCGACGATGCCGGAAAGTCCGGCGTCGTTCACCGCCATATGGCGGCGGTCAACGACGCCAGAGTCACAGGGGAGGCCCTCCATGCACGACCTCGTGGTTCGCGGCGGCACGCTCGTGGACGGCACCGATGCCGAGCCCCGCACCGCGGACGTCGCCATCGACGCCGGACGCATCACCGAGGTCGGCCGCCTCGACGACACCACGGCGAAGGAGACCGTCGACGCGGACGGCCTGCTCGTCACGCCGGGCTTCGTCGACATCCACACCCACTACGACGGTCAGGTCACGTGGGACCCGCTGCTGTCGCCGTCGTGCTGGCACGGCGTCACCACGCTCGTAATGGGCAACTGCGGCGTCGGCTTCGCGCCGGTGCGACCCGGCAGCGAGGAGTGGCTCATCCAGCTCATGGAGGGCGTCGAGGACATCCCCGGCACCGCGCTCACCGAGGGCATCACCTGGGGCTGGGAAACCTACCCCGAGTACCTCGACGCGATCGGCAAGCAGAAGTTCGCGATCGACGTGGGCAGCCAGGTCGCCCACGGCGCCATCCGCGCTTACGCGATGGGCGAGCGGGGCGCCCGCAACGAGCCGGCCACGCCCGACGACATCGCGGCGATGGCCGCGATCGTGAAGGAGGGCATCGCCGCGGGCGCGCTCGGGTTCTCGACGTCGCGCACGATCATGCACCGCGCCGTCGACGGCGAGCCTGTGCCGGGCACCTTCGCGGCCGAGGACGAGCTGTTCGGCATCGGTGCAGCGCTGGCAGAGCTCGGTGCCGGTGTGTTCGAGCTCGCACCCGCGGGCGTGATGGGCGAGGACCTGCTCGCACCGGAACGTGAGGTCGACTGGATGAGGCGGTTGTCCACTGCGATCCGGCGGCCGGTGAGCTTCATCCTGGAACAGCACAACCACGCGCCCGAGCAGTGGCGCGAGCTGTTGAAGCGCGCGGAGGACGCGAACGCCGGCGGGGCGGACCTTCGGCCCCAGGTCGCGGGGCGGCCGCTCAACATGCTCGTCGGCTTCCAGACGTTCCACCCCTTCACGTGGCGCCCGACGTACGCGCGCCTGTCCGACCTCCCGCTGCGCCAGCGCATCGTCGAGCTGCGCAAGCCCGAGATCCGTGCCGCGATCCTCTCGGAGGAGTCGGTGAACGCGAACCCGGTCGCGCAGTACGTCGTCGCGAGTCTCGATCGCATCTTCCCGATGGGCGAGCCACCGAACTACGAGCCGTCGCCCGAGACGAGCGTTGCCGCGATCGCCCGACGCGAGGGGCGGTCCGAGGAAGAGGTGCTCTACGACCTCATGCTGCGTCACGACGGTCGTGAGCTGTTGATGTTCGCGCTGCTCGGATACAGCTACGGCAACCTCGACGACATGCGCGAGATGCTCGTGCACCCGATGTGCGCGCTCGGTCTGTCCGACGGCGGCGCGCACTGCGGCGTGATCTGCGACGCAAGCATGCCGACGTTCGTGCTCGCGCACTGGGCTCGTGACCGCGACCGCGGCGAGAAGCTGCCGCTGCCCGTGGCGGTCAGCAAGGTGACCCGCGAGCCTGCCCGTCTCTACGGGCTACACGACCGCGGCGTCGTGGCGCCGGGCATGAAGGGCGACGTGAACCTGATCGACTTCGACAACTTGAACCTCAAGCTGCCTGAGCTCGTGTTCGACCTGCCGGGCGGCGCCCGCCGTCTCGTGCAGCACGCCGACGGGTACGTCGCGACGATCGTGAGCGGTCAGGTGACGATGCGCGGCGGCCACGACACGGGCGCCCGCCCCGGGCGCCTGCTGCGCGGCGCGCGCGAGTCAGGC
>DASQHW010000017.1:0-12979 GCA_035631895.1 Acidimicrobiia bacterium
TCACGCCGCCAGGTTCCGACGTCGTCGCGCCACGCGACGACGCGGAACCGGTACTCGCCGATGCGGTCGACGGTGAACTCACCCCGCCAACGGTCGTTCCCGAGCGCCGTCATCCACGACGCGCGCCAGCGCCGCTCGTCCTTGCGCCGGTGCTCGAGCCGAACCGCGAGCTCGACATGTCCGTATGCGAAGACATCCGCCTGGACCACGACGCGGTCTTCGACCACGCGTTTGACGGCGAAGCGGCCCGCGTCGACGTCAGGCGTCACGTGCTCGATCGCTACTGCTTCGGGATCGTCAGGCACCCGGTTCCCTCTCGTTCCCGCCGGTCCGATGTACCCGGCTCGCGCGCGGCATATGCGATCAACTCGGCGGGTAGTGGCGTCCCGTGAGCACACCGTGGGCGCAAAACCTTCCTGCCGACGTGCCGTCCGATCTCGAGTGGGGGGACGACAGCCTGCCGGGCATCCGGCGTCGCCGCGCCGGCAAGGGTTTCACCTACCTGACCGACACCGGCGGGCGTCTCACGGATGAGCACACATTACGCCGTATCAAAGCTCTCGCGATCCCGCCCGCATGGACCGACGTCTGGATCTGCCCCGATGCCACGGGGCACCTCCAGGCGACCGGGCGCGACGCGAAGGGTCGCAAGCAGTACCGCTATCACCCGCAATACCGCGCGCACCGTGACTCCGCGAAGTTCGAGCGGCTCTACGAATTCGGCGCGTCGCTGCCCGCGATCCGGAAGCAGGTCGCGCACGACATCGGGCGGCGAGGGATGCCGAAGGAGAAGGTCGTCGGGACGGTCATACGCCTGCTCGAGTCGACACTCGTGCGCGTGGGGAACCCCGAGTACGCGCGGGACAACGGTTCGTTCGGCTTGACGACGTTGCGAGATCAGCACGCGAAGTTCACCCCGAACACATTGCGTCTGGCGTTCAAAGGCAAACACGGCATCGCGGCCGAGGTGGCGGTGAAGGATGCGCGCCTCCGGCGCATCGTCAAGCAGTGTCAGGATCTCCCCGGGCAGGTGTTGTTCCAGTACGTCGGAGACGACGGCGCACCCCACCCGATCACCTCGACCGACGTGAACGAGTATCTCCGTGAGGTGACCGGACTGACGGTGACCGCCAAGGACTTCCGAACGTGGATGGGCACGCTGCTCGCGACGTCCGCGTTCGCAGCGTTGCCGGCCCCGCGCTCGGAGGCGGACGCGCGCCGGTCGATCGTCCGCGTGTGCGAGGCGGTGAGCACGCACCTCGGCAACACGCCCGCGGTGTGCCGCGCGAGCTACGTGCATCCGGACGTCATGGAGTGGTATCGCGACGGATCCCTCGCGGAGCGGTGGCGCGCGACATCGTCTCGCGGAAGCGCCCGGCTAGTCGCCGAGGAGCGCAAGCTCCTCGCGCTGCTCCGCCCCCACAGGGCGTCGTCACGGCGGGTGCCGGCCCGCGTCGCGGCGTGACCACACCCGCGCATGGGTACAAGGCCCCGAGATCTGACACGTAGCGGTCCGGCAAGGAGAGCACGACTGTGTCCGACGACGCGAAGCCCACCCGACCCACCAGCACGACCCGCGAGGCCGAAGCGGCCGACGCGCAGGTGCATGCGGCACCCGACGCGATGCCGTCCCCCGAGGAAGAGGAAGCTGCGGAGCGCGCGCCGGCCGAGAGCCCGGAGGTCTCGGAGAACTATCGAGAGGCAATCGAGCGCGGCGCGCGCCAGGAGGGCGAGGGCCGGCTGCCCTGAACCCGGCCGGCGAACCCGCTCCGATCCGGGAAGAGGGACTGCGGTGAACGAGTTGAACGGGCGTTTGTCCGAGATCGTGGAGCGGCTGGAGAACCTCTCCGCCCTCGACGCGCCGTCACGCGTGCTCGAGTCGGTCGCGCAACGATTGACGAAACGTGACGACATCAAACGGGTGCTCTCCGGTACGCCGATCGGTCATCGCCTGCACCCGCTGCTGACGGACCTCCCGATCGGCTGCTGGACCGCCGCATCGCTCGTGGACGCGTGCGCCTGGCGTTCGGGACGGCACGCGGCCCGTCGCCTCGTGGCATTCGGCATTCTCACGTCGCTGCCGACCGTGGCGACCGGGATGTCGGACTGGAACGACACCTACGGTGGCACGCGCCGTCTCGGGGTCGTGCACGCCGCTGCGAACGGCACCGCGCTCGCCTTCCAGATCGCGTCGTGGCGCGCACGCCGCCGGGGACACCACGTGCGCGGCGCGCTCCTCGGCCTCGCCGGTCTCGGCGCAATGACCGCGGGCGGCTACCTGGGCGGCCATCTCGTCTACGTGAAGCGAGCCGGTGTCAATGCCGAGGTACCGGCGCTCACCGACGACGCCTGGCACACCGTGTGCCGCGTCGACGAGCTCGTCGACGGGGAACCGATCGGGGCGACCGTCGACGGTGTGCGTCTCGCGCTCGTGCGGCATCGCGGCTTCGTCTACGCGCTCGCCGCGGTGTGCTCGCATGCCGGCGGCCCCCTCGATCGGGGGATGGTGCGCGGTGAGACGCTCGTGTGCCCGTGGCACGGCAGCGCGTTCTTCCTGCCGGACGGCGCCGTCGAGCGTGGCCCGGCCACCACGCCGGTGCCGGTGTACGAGACGCGGGTGCGCGGTGATCTCGTCGAGGTGCGCGCTCGCACCCACGAGGTCGTGGTCGCGCACGCCCTCGTGTGAGCGCGCCTGACCTGCAGCGGCGTCAGGCCGAGCGGCGCTGCTCCGTCTTCGCGAACGCCGGCAGGACCTCGCGCTCGTAGAAGCGCAAGAACCCTTCCTGGTCGGTCCCGACCTGCGTGATGTACACCTCGTCGTAGCCCGCATCCGCATACTTCCGGATGGCGTTCACGTGCTTCTCGGGATCAGGCCCGCAGGGGAACGTGCGCACGACGTCCTCCTTGTGGAGGACCGATACTGCTTGTTCGAAATGCTTCGGCGTCGGGAGCACCTGGCTCAGCTCCCCCTCGAGCCCCGATGTCGGCCAGCGCCCGAACACGAGGTCTTCGGCCCGCTCCGCGGTCTCGGCCCAGGCGACCTTCATCTGACCGAGCTTCGGGCCGCGCCCGCCGTGCTCGTCGTATCGACGCAACAGCTCACTGCCGGGCTTCGTGCTCACGAGACCGTCGCCGATACGCGCGGCGAGATCCACCGACTTCGGCCCGAATGCCGAGACGTAGATCGGCGGAGGCGTCGCAGGCAATGTGTAGATGCGCGCGTTCTCGACCGTGAAGTACGGCCCGTAGTGACTCTGCACGCCTCCCCGCCAGAGCGTGCGGATCACGTCGACGGCCTCTTCCAGCATCTCGAGTCGCACGTCGGCCTCGGGCCATCTCAGGCCGACGATGTGCTCGTTCAAGGCCTCGCCGGAGCCCACACCGAACCAGAAGCGACCATCGCACATGCACTGCGTGGTCGCGGCTGCCTGCGCAAGGATCGCGGGATGGATGCGCATGATCGGACACGTCACGCCCGTACCGAGCCGTAGGCGCTCCGTCGCGTGCGCGATGCCCCCGAGCACCGACCACACGAACGGGCTCTCGCCCTGCGCGTCGATCCACGGGTGGTAGTGATCGCTCACCCACGCGGTGGTGAAGCCCACCTCTTCGGCGAGTGCTGCCGAACGCACGATCTCGTTCGGGCCGAGCTCCTCACTGGAGAACCCGATGCCAAGCTCCATGGCTGCCTCCTTCGACAGAGATCGCGTGTTCCCGCGGAGCCACGGGCGCAAACGGCGGATGGGTGAACCGGAAGCCCGCTGCGGTAGCTTTGGTGGTCTGTTGCCGAACGAAGGGGACGCGCTCGTGGACGAACAAGCGGTCGGCCCGGACCTCATCCTCACGACCGAGCGTGACGGCAACGGGGCCGTGCTCACGGTTCGAGGAGAGCTCGACGCGTACTCCGCGCCGGGTCTCGAGGAGCAGATCGCTCGTCTGCTTGCCGAGCAGGTGAACGAAGTCGTGCTCGACCTGTCGCAGACGGGGTTCCTCGATTCTTCGGGCCTGCGTGCGATCCTCACGGCGCAGCGCCGCCTCAGTGAGAGCGGCGGCGGGATGCGCCTGCGCGCACCGAGCGAACCGGTGACCCGCTTGCTCGAGATCACCGGTCTCAGCGATCACTTCGTGCTCGACAGCTGACCCGGCACGAGATGACGGAGACCCCTCCGTCAGAGGCGCCGGCGTACCTGCAGAACCGCCTCGATGACCAGCCCGACGGCCACCTCGATGCCCGCCATCGCGAGGCTGCGGACGCGTCCGACGATCGACTGATCGGGCTCCGGGCGCACGTCGGTCTCCGATCGCACCTCTCCCGGGGGTTCCCGCACGGGGAGCGGTCGCACCTCCGCCGCGCGTTCGGGCACCACGGGTTCGGGCACCAGGGGCGTCTCGGGGGCGGGCGGCGGCGGCGTCTCTCGTTGCTCCTTCGTACCGCCGAGTGCCTCCCAGACCGCCTCGACGTTCGGAAACGTCTGCGTCGCAGGCAGCGACCCGAGCCAGTCGAGCACGCGGTCCTCGGCATGTTCTTCTTCTGCGACCGCGAGCAATCCCGCACGGTCGCCCGGAAATGCGCTGGGGCGCAACGAGATCGCGAGGAGCGACCGCAGCTCGACATCGTCGACCGTCACGCGCGCGTCGGGCAGCGGCTCACCGTCGGCCGGTGGCTCTGCTCGTCGCCAGTCCTCGGCGCGCGCCTCGACCGGGGAGCCGCGAAGGAGCGATTCGCTCTCCTTGTGGAGCGCTTCGTCGACGCGTGGTGAGTGATGTGTGCTTCCGCGTTCGGCCACGGCATCCTCCGCTCAGGTCCGGCGCTGCAGTGCCCGCACGGAAGCTTCGACGTCATCGTCCAGGGGGACGACGTCGGCGAGCGCAGTCAGGACGAGCACACGGCGGACGATGCCATCACCGGGCACCGCGATGCGCAACTCCTGACGGCGCGTGCGCAGGCGACGGGCCAGCTCGAACAGGATGCGCACGCCGGCACTGTCCAGATAGGTCGTGTCCCCGAGATCGAGGACCATGCCGGGTGCGTCGTTCGCAACGCTGCCTACGACACGTTCGAGGACCTGATCGACGTTCGACGCGTCCAGCTCACCTCTGATCTCGCACACCGCGACCGACCCCTCGTGCCGGTCGACCACCTGAACGAGACCACTCACATCAGCCACCGGGACGTCTCGAGGTCATGGTTGTTCTTTCCCCCGAGGAGCCCGGCGCATCCAAATCTCCGTACCCACCTCTCGGCGTCTTACCTCGAACTCGTCCATCAGGCGGCCGATGAGCGCGAGGCCGCGGCCGCCGCCGCCCCGTGCCTTCGGTCGCCATCGCCCCCCGTCCCGGACAGTGAGACCGACGGACCCGTCTTCGAGGATCTCACCCTCGACTTCGAACCAGCCTTCTGCCGGACCGTACGCGTGCTCGATCGCGTTGGTCGACGCTTCCGTCACCGCGACCGCGATCGAGCCGATCTCCTCGGCACCGAAGCCGGCCGACTCGAGCCAGGCCGACACGATGCGCCGCACCGGCGAGAGCTCTGCCGCGTGCGCGGGGCGGCGCACCCGCAGGTGTCCAAGGGACGTGCCGGCGAACTGCAATGCGAGCACGGCGATGTCGTCGGCGGGCCGCCCGTCGCCGACGAGCGCGCTGACCAGATGGTCGCAGATCGCGTCGAGCGCAGCCGGTGAGCTCTTCGCGGTCTCGACGATGCGCGCCAACCCGACGTCGAGAGCCTCGCCCCGACGCTCCACGAGACCGTCCGTGTACATCGCGAACACCGCACCCGGTGCGAGGTCCAGGGACGTCGTCGTGTACCGGCTCATCGGATCGGCACCGATCGGCGGCGCGGGTGGGAGCTCGACGAGCTCGGCCGAATGGCCGGGACGAATGAGAAGCGGCGGCACGTGCGCCGCGGTCGAGAGATCGATGCGACCGCGTGTCGGGTCGAGCACGCCGTAGCAGAGCGTCGCCATGTCGAGCGGTCCCTGTTCGAACACGAAACGGTTCAGCCGGGCGACGACGGCCGCGGGGTCGACGCCGTCCGCCGCGAACGCGCGCAGTGCGTGCCTGAGCTGCCCCATGACCGACGCTGCGCGGACGCCGTGGCCGACGACGTCACCGATCACCACGCCGTAGCGCGCCCCCGGGAGCGGCACGACGTCGTACCAGTCGCCACCGACCTCCATCTTGCCGCCGGACAGGTACCGCGCGCAGTGGCGCATGCCGGGGATGTCGGGGAGCTGGTCCGGAAGCATGCTGTCCTGCAGCGCCTCTGCGATCCGGCGCTCCTCCGTGAACGCCGTCGCCCGCTCGATCGCGAGCGCGACACGGCGCGACAGGTCGTTCGCGAGCGGCAGATCGGCCGGGCTGTAGTGCCGGCCCGACGCGACGAACGCCACCGTGAGGGAGCCGAGTGTCCGGCCTCTCGTCGTCAGCGGGATCGCCAGCACCGACGTCGGCGCGAGCATCCGCATCGCTTCGTCCGCATCCGTGCGCCGTCCGTCCCGACCGTTCCTCCGGACGTGATCCTCGATCAGGACGGGACGACCCGTGCGCGCCGCGCGTGCCGGCGGGCTCGCGTCGTCGACCGCGATGGGCCTCTCGTAGGGACCGGCGCGGAACGCGGTTTCGGCGGCGGGATCGACGTGGCAGAACGCGCGGCGCCGCAACGTCACGCCGTCGTCGTCGTAGAGCGCCACGCTCGCCGCATCCGCGAACACCGGCACGACCCGCCGCACCAGCATGTCGGCCATCGCGTCGACATCGAAGGTCGCCGCGAGCCGTTCTCCGATCGTGGCGACGAGCGACAGACGCGCCCTGGCATCCTCGGACCTGCGATACAGCGCAGCGTTCTCGACGGCGGACGCACAGCGCTGTGCGATCTCCTGCGCGAGCTCCACGTCGTCGGGTGTGTACCGGCGCGACCAGGAGACCAGTGCGAGGGCACCGATGACCTCGTCACGGGTGCGCAGCGGTGCGCAGATCAGTGAACGGCTGCCGTCCGGAGCGAGCGCTTCGGGCAGCGGTGGCGACGGCTCATCCGGGCCCGGCGCGTCGACGAGTGGCCTGTACAGCAGCATGCCGGTGCGGACGACCTCGGCGATCGCCGACGTGCCGCTGCCTTCGATCACCTCACGGTTCCGCGCGCCGAGCTCCTCCTCGATGCGCTTGTCGGCGTCGACGATGGCGAGTCGGGTCAGTCGGCCGTCGTCGTCTCGCACCGCAATCGTGCACAAGTCGGCGAGGTCGCTCACGAGCAGGCGCGCGACTCCGTCCAGGATCTGGTCGGTCGCCAACGACGCGTTCAGCTCGTCACCGACCGCTGCGAGCAACTGCAACGCGTGCTGCGCCTTGCGAACTGCACTCACATCGACCGCCGAGACAATCGTCACGCGTTCGTCGTGCGCCGAGCCGCGCAGCGCCATCCACCGTTCCCGGCCGTCGTGACGTCGCATGCGTACGTCGATCTCGAATGGTTCGCGCCGGCCGAGCACCACGTGTACCACCGCCACGTCGTCACTGTGCACGTCGGCCAGCCATTGCGCACCGAGGAGCTCGTCGGCGTCGCGGCCGGCGAACTCGGCCCACGTCCGGTTGCACCACGTGAGCTGCGCGTCACGATCGACGACGCCAAGCAGCGCAGGCGCGCCGTCGGCAACAGTCGCGGCGTCGACGTCCGCCTGGCTGCTCATGCGCGTCCCTCGTTCGCGTGCCCGCGTCTGCAAGGGCGCCGCTACCCGCGCGTGCTCATCGGGAAACAGGTTGCGAGGCGAGATCTTCCCAACGGAGGCGCGCCCGCATCGTCCGGCCGCCCTCGCATTCACGTACGGCAAGCACCTCGGCCAGCGTGGCGACGACTGCGAGGCCGGCCCCACGTTCTCCGAGATCCGGGACTCGTGTGGGCGTATCGACGGCGCCCCGGTCGTCGCGCACTTCGATCACGACCCCCGCATCGTCGCTGCACGCGTCGACACGCAGCCGGCGGTCGGCTGCGGACTCGTCGTCGAGCGCGGCCGCGGCCAGCTCGGACAACGTGAGGACGAGATCGCGCCTTGCGGGCCCCGCGACACCACGGGCGCTGAGCCAGTCGGTGAAGCGCCCGCGCAGTTGCGCGAGGCTCCGGCTGCACGCGGGTACCGCGCATTCGAATGCCGGTCCCGATCGCTCGCGCACCTGGCCCATCTGCATCCGGCCTCCGGCTGACCTCACTGGCTGTGCTGCCGAAAAAACCCAGCGTGCCCGCATACCCGCCTCCGGCGGCCCGCAACCCCGCCGATCCGGTGCATCGCACTGTTTCTGCCCCGCACCGGCCGGGTAGCGTGCGAACCAGGCAAGCCGCCGCGCGTCCGCGCGTGCATTGCCCCGTGTTCGCGGCGCGAAGGGCTCAGGGTGACAGCAGAAGACACGATTGGAGAAGTGGTACGGCTGACCGTGCCGGCCGCTCTCGAGTACGTGCGAATCGTCCGCCTGACCGCCTCGGGCGTTGCCAGCCGTTTGGGCCTCGACATCGACGAGATCGAGGACCTGCGCGTCGCCGTCGACGAGCTCGCGAGCACCGTCGTCGACGCCGCGGCGCCGGGCGATCTCGAGATCACGTTCTCGAGCGGTGATGGTGAGCTCCGCATGGAAGGGCGCGCCCCGCTCGCACCGGGCGGCGACGTGGGTGTGGATCCGCTCAGTGCGCAGATCCTCAACGCAGTGTGCGACAAGTACGAGCTCCGAGTCGTCGACGGGACCGCGCGTTTCGCGTGCACGCGACGCCTTCCCTCGGACTGATCCATGGCCCTCTCCGCCGAAGAGCGAGCGAAGCTCCGCACGAAATTCGTCGAATACCGCCGGACCGGCGATCGCCGGTTGCGCAACGAGTTGATCGAAGCGCACAAGTCGCTCGCGTCGCATCTCGCCCGCCGGTTCGCGAACCGGGGTGAGCCGTTCGACGACCTGCTGCAAGTTGCCTATCTCGGCATGCTGAAGGCAGTGGAACGCTTCGACCCGGATCGCAATCTCGAGTTCTCGACGTTCGCGACCGCGACGGTCGAGGGAGAGCTGAAACGCCACTTCCGTGACAAGACGTGGTCCGTGCGTGTTCCTCGCCGGCCGCAGGAATTGCACCTGCGTCTCGGCAATGTGATCAACGACCTGTCACAGCGGCTGAACCGCCCGCCGCGGGTGCCGGAAGTCGCTGCAGAGCTCGGCGTACGTGAGGACGAAGTGCTCGAAGCGATGGAGGTGGGCGGCGCGTACCGTTCGTCGTCACTCGACGCCCGGCCGGCCGAAGGCCACGACGCCACGTCGTTGGAGCGGCGCCTCGGAGCCGCCGACCACGGCTTCGACCTCGCCGAGCATCGCGTGCTGCTCGATCGCGTGCTGGCCGACCTTCCCGAACGCGAGCGCATGATCGTCGAGCTGCGTTTCTTCCAGGACATGACACAAACCGAGATCGCCGAACAAGTCGGCATCAGCCAGATGCACGTGAGCCGGCTGCTCACAAGGACGCTGATGCAACTGAGAGACCGCCTCCAAACCCTCGACGCGTGAGCGAGCAGCGACAAGACCACTCGCCGGCGAGTGACACGATGCCGTGAGCGGAGACGCCGGAGGCGCGCAGCGAACTGGCGGAGCAAGCGAGCGCCCGCGGGCCGGGTAACCCGGCACGCAGCGAGCGGCGACAAAACAAGTGGTGCGCCGGCCTTTCGGCAGCAGCGCACCACTCGCAGACGTTGGTTTGTGCAGCGATGACGGTCGCCGCGTCAGTCGTTCAGGTCTTGCACCTTGTCGCGAACCTTGTCGACCGCGTCCTGGACCTTTTCCTTCACATTTGCCGCACCGCGATCGATCTTGCCTTCGCGCTTGAGATCGTCGTTGTCGGTGAGGTCGCCGGCTGCTTCCTTGGCCCGGCCCTTGAGGTCGTCGACTCGTTCGTTCGCCATGGGGAAACTCCTGTGGATTGGGGGTCGCCGAAAACGATGCCCGCGCCCCGCGCGAACGAAACCTGGGCAGTGACCGGGTGTCCGGCCGGTGTACATCGGGTATCCATGAGAGCGATGGCCGGTTTGCTCACAGAGCCGCCGCGCAGCGACGAGGCAGGCTCGGGTTCCGACCACGAACTCGTGGTGGTCGCGCATCGCGGTCCGGTTCGCTTCGCGACACGCGATGCACGCCGCGTGGTCGAGCGCAACGCAGGCGGTCTCGTGACCGCGCTGCGCGATGTGGCGCGCAACGCGGCGGGAAACATGCGCTGGATCTGCGCGGCCGCGTCCGACGAGGACAGAGAGGTCGCGCGAGAAGAGCGCTGGGCAACCGTGCCGCTCGGCGACGCGTCCTGTTTGGTGCGCATGTTGGACGTCGACGCGCAGGTACATCACGACTTCTACGCGGTGATCGCGAATCCACTCCTCTGGTTCATCCAGCACAACATGTGGGATCACGCGCTTGCACCGGACATCGGGCGAACCGAGTGGTCTGCGTGGACGAACGGTTACGTGGCGGTGAACCGGACGTTCGCCGTGGCCGCCGCAGACCCTCACGACGTGCCGCCCGGAAGCGTCGTGATGATCCACGACTACCACTTCTATCTGGTCCCGGAGATGGTGCGCGCGAACCGGCCGGATCTCTTCCTGCACCACTTCTCCCATATCCCCTGGCCGCCGCCGGACGCGTGGCGGGTGCTCCCACCGGCCATGCGCGAGGCGGTGTTCCGCGGGCTGCTCGGAAGTGACATCGTCGGCTTCCACACGCAGCGGGACGTGCGCAACTTCCTGCTCGGCTGCCTGGACGTGCTCGACGCCGACGTGGATTTCGCGACGGGCTCCGTGCGCCTCGACCACCGCGCCATCGCGGTGCGCCACTATCCGATCAGCGTCGACGAGGCGTCATTGCAGGAGATCGCCGCGACACCGGAGGCGGCGAACCGCCGTGCGGAGCTGGCAAGCGCCCGGCCGGACAAGGTCGTGCTGCGCGTCGACCGCACCGACCCGTCGAAGAACATCGTCCGCGGTTTCCATGCGTTCGCTCGGTTGCTGGAGAAGCATCCGGAGTTGTGTGGCCGCGTGACGTTCCTCGCACTGCTGCAACCGAGCCGCCAGGACGTTCGTCAGTACGCGGACTATCTCCGCGAGATCCATGCGACAGTCGAGGCAGTCAACGCGCGCTTCGCGACGTCGTCGTGGCTCCCGATCGACCTCCGGCTCGGTGACGACCTGCCGTTGACGATGGCCGCGTACGCCTCGTTCGACGTGTTGATGGTGAACCCGGTGTTCGACGGGATGAACCTCGTGGCCAAGGAAGCCCTGCTCGTCAACGAGAGTGCGGGCGTGTTGACACTGTCCGAGAACGCCGGCGCCCACGCCGAACTGGGCGCGATCGCCCTCACACTGCATCCGTTCGACATCGAACAGCAGGCGGATGCTCTCTGGGAAGCGCTCACGATGCCGATCGAAGAGCGCCGGATGCGCCACCAGATCGGCGCCGAGATCGTGCGAACGAACGACGTGCAGAAGTGGCTGCAACGCCAGCTCGACGACATCGATCTCGTGCGGGGCACGGCCGCCCGGAGATGACGCCCGAGCGACGATGACCTATATGACCTACAGATGGTGCACGTGGGAGTGGATCTCGTCCTCCACGCACGCGTGACACTCGATCTCGAGCGTGGCATGGCGGATGCCGAACCGCTCGACCAGCATGCGTTTGAGGTCGTCGGCGCGCAGCTGGGCATCGTGCAACGACGGAGTGCCGGCGAGCACGACATGGGCGGAGAGTGCGGGGTGCTCACTGCCGCTCGTCCAGAGATGCAAGTGATGCACTGCCTCGACGCCGGCCTCGGCGCGCAACGCGTCCTGTACCTCGACCGCGTCCAAGCCGGCCGGCACCGACTCCAGCAGCACGCGTGTCGCGTCGCGCAGCAACTTCCATGCAGCGGCGGCGACGAGCAGCGCGATGGCGATCGATGCAATGGGGTCGAGCCGATCCGCACCGAAGAGAGCGACGCCGGCGCCGGCGACGATCACCCCGACCGATCCGAGCGCGTCGGCGAGCAGATGCAAGAGCGCCCCGCGCAGGTTGAGACTCCCGTGCGCGTGCCGTGCGACCACCGCCGCGCTGCCGACGTTCACCAGGAGGCCGACCCCGCCGATCACGATCACGCCGCCCGCGTCGAGCGCGTGGGGCGCGTGCAGGCGGCGCAGGGCCTCGACGACGATCACGATCGCGCTTCCGAAGAGGAGCAACGCGTTCCCTTGCGCGACGAGCACCTCCGTTCTGCCGAAGCCGAACGTGTGGCGCTCGGTCGGCGGCCGGCGTGCGAGCTGCAGCGCCCCGTACGCGATCGCGAGACCGATCACGTCGGACACCATGTGCGCGGCGTCCGCGAGCAAGGCGAGCGAGCCGAACGCGAAGCCACCGGCGACCTCCACCGCGAGGAACGCGGCGTTGGCGCCCAGGGCAATCAGCAGTGCACGTCTGCGTCCGTCGATGCGACGATTATCGCGTCCCGAGGCGCTCGGCGCGTTCGGCCTCCCGCCGGAACAGCTCCTCGACGTCGACACGCAGCTTGTCGTCGCTGGGTGGCCAGCCGCGCGGGCTGACCACACCGTCGATCGTGGACGGGTCCACCGGGCGGCGCTCGTTCGACGCCAGGTACACGGCGAAGCAGAGCTGCAGTGCCTTCACCGCCGTCTCGGGATCGAGGTCGGACGGCACGCCGGCGAGCAACCCGTCGACGAACGCGGCCGCGGCCCGGCGGAAGGAACCGTCGTAGGACGCGTCGAGCTCCGCGAACGAGGTGCGCCGGCCGTCCTCCTCGTACACGACGAGCGGCGCAAGGTCGACGTGAAGATTGCCGCAGAGCCGGGTGACCCACAGAAACCCTCGCGTGCCCTGCACCTCGAAGAACTCGTCGGCGCCGTAGTGGTCACTGCGAATGAACATGTCCGGCGCGTACGAGACCTCCATCATGCCGAGCAGGTCGTCGCGTGCGTACTCG
>DASQHW010000018.1:0-1689 GCA_035631895.1 Acidimicrobiia bacterium
GAGGCCCTCTTTGATCTCTCGAACGCCGAGATTGCGCGACAAGCGCGGCGAATAGAGGATCGAGCTGATGATCGCCGCCGACGCCCCGCCTGCCGTCACGCCCTCGGCGATGTGGTCGACGGTGCCGGCGCCGCCGGATGCGATCACTGGCACGTTCACCGCGTCCGCGACCGCGCGTGTGATGTCGATGTCGTATCCGGAGTGGGTCCCGTCGCGGTCGATGCTGTTCACACAGATCTCACCGGCGCCGAGCTCTTCGCCACGACGGACCCATTCGAGTGCGTCGAGACCGGTTGCGACGCGCGCACCGTCGATGAACACTTCGTAGCCACTCGGGATCGTGTCGCTCGTGTCGACGCGCTTCACTTGGGTGCTGAGCACGATGCACTGGCGCCCGAACGCATCGGCGCCCTCGCGGATGATGTCGGGGTTGCGCACCGCCATCGAATCGACGCTGATCTTCTCCGCGCCGGCTTTGAGCACCTCGTACATGTCGTCGATCGAGCGGATGCCGCCGCCGACGGTGAACGGGACGAACACGTGACGGGCGACGTCGCGCACGGTGTCGAGGTCGATCTTGCGCTTCTCCGCGCTCGCGGTGATGTCGTAGAAGATGATCTCGTCGACTTGATCGCGGTACAGACGCTGCGCGAGCTCCGACGCCGGGGCCACGTCGATGTTGTCCTGGAACTGCTGAGCCTTCGTGACGCGTCCGTGGATGACGTCGAAGCACGCGACGACGCGTTTGGTCAGCACGGCGCACCGTCCCACGCGGCGAAGTTCGTGAGGACGCGCAATCCGAGCTGTCCGCTCTTCTCGGCGTGGAATTGCGTGGCCGCGACATTGGCGTGCGCCACCATCGAGCAGAACTCTTCGCCATAATCCGTGATGCCGAGCACGTCGTCATCGTCGGCCGGGACGGCGTAGTAGGAGTTCACGAAGTAGCAGTGCGCGACGTCGGGAAGCCCGGCCCACAGCGGATGGGCGCGGGTGGGGTGCACGCCGTTCCACCCGATCTGCGGGACGCGAAGCGTTCGCGGAAAGCGCCGCACCGTGCCGGGGAGCCAGCCCAGGGTGGCGACGTCGCCCTCGGCGCTGTGCTCGAAGAGGACCTGCAGCCCGATGCAGATTCCGAGGAACGGGACGCGGTCGGACAGCACCCGTTCGCGTAGCGCGCCGACGAGGTCGAGCTCCGCGAGCGAGGCCATCGTGGCGCCCGCGGACCCGACACCGGGGAGCACCAGCCGTTCCGACGTGGCCACGACCTCGGGGCTCGACACCAGCCGCGCGGGCAAGCCGAGGTGCTCGAGCGCATACATGACGCTCGGCCCGTTGCCGGCCCGGTAGTCGATCACGTCGATCATGGCCCGTCGAGGCTACCGGGGAGGCGCCGGGTCGCCCGTAGCGGTTTTCCGGCTCGGCGGGGGTCACGCGGGTGCGCGGTGGGTAGTGCGCAGGCATGTCGTCGACGAGCAGAGGAGTGTCGACATGAAGCTCCGCCGCCTTCCGCTGCGTCTCGCAGCGGGCGCTTACATCCTCAACTCGGGTCTGTCGAAGTGGAACGCCGACCAGGCGACCGCGGACCAGCTGCATGGTTTCGCCAGCACGGCGTACCCACAGGTGAAGCAGCTCCGCCCCGAGCAGTTCGCCCGCGTGCTGTCGATTTCCGAGATCGCCGTGGGTGCCGCG
>DASQHW010000019.1:0-1797 GCA_035631895.1 Acidimicrobiia bacterium
GGGATGGAAGCCACAGCACTCGAACGACGAAGCGATCCTCCTCGCGACCCCCCTCGACGGACCGAGCGTGGTGCCGTGGATGGTCGGCGCGGGCGCCGCGGTCACTGCGGGTGGCGCGCTCGGTGTGTGGTGGGTCAGACGACGCGCCAGGGCTTGAGCACGGCCGGGTTCACTGCCGCACGTGCTTGTCGCTCCACGCCCGCCACTCCGGCGTGAAGTACTGGAGACGGGTCTTCTTGTATTCCTTGATCGACCAGAGCAAGCAGTACTCGTCGATCCCAGTCTCGTCCCGGATCGCTTCGACCGTCGCCTCGCAGTCCCGCGCGCTACGGCCGTGGATCATCGTGAACACGCTGTAGGGCCAGTCCTCGTATGTCGGCCGCCGGTAACAGTGCGACACCGCGGCGAAGCCGGCCATCTGCGGTCCGATCTCGTCGAGGGACGCATCGGGCACCGCCCACACGCCCATTGCATTGGCCTTGAACCCCGCCGTGCGATGGTTCATCACCGCCGCGAAGCGACGCATCCACTTGCGTTCCTTGAAGGACCGCAAGAGCGCGAGGACGTCGTCTTCGGTGACCCCGCCGCCGATCTGCGCCGCGTACGCTGCGAACGGCCGCTCGACGGTCGGGAGGTCGTGCTGCACGACCCGGATCGTCGCAAGCTCGAGCTCCGAGATGTCCGGCACCGGCATCTCGGCTCTTCGTTCCGGCCGTTCGTGATCGAGCACCTCGGCCTTGGCGTCGGCTGCCGTCTTGCCCGTCATGTCGAGCTTCACGCCGATCTTGTACAACCGCAGCGTGGGGAGCTTGCGCGTGACGAGCGCCCCGGACTCCCTGTGCAGCACGTCGACGTGTTCGTCGAGCGATTCGCCGGGAGGGACGGCCACCGTGTACCAGAGGTTGTACGCGTGGTTGCGCTTGTAGTTGTGGCTGACGCCCGGGTGTTCGCTGACGGCGCCGGCCGCCGCGTCGATTCGCTGCGGGTCGATCTTCGCCGCGACGAGCGCAGACGTGTAACCGAGCGCTCTCGTGTCGAAGATTGCGGACAGCTGGCGCAGCACATCTGCATCCTTGACCTTCTGGACGCGCGCGCGTGTGGACGGTTCGTCGAGCCCGAGGCGGTCCGCGAGCACCGCGAAGGGCCGCGGTGCGAGCGGGAAGTCCCACTGGACCGCGTTCAGGAGCTCGCGGTCGAGATCGTCCAGCAGGTCGGTTTCGGCGGTGGCCACGAACCATCGTCGCGCAGTTCCACCCGGTGGTGGGACTCGCGTCAGGTTGCCGTCGTCCCGAGCTTCACCGGGATGTCGAACTGCGTCCTGCCACGCTGCAGCTCGAAGGTGACGATCTGCCCCGGCGTGCCGGCGTGCACTATGGCCAGCACCTCGTTCCGGGTCTCGACCGGGCGACTGTCGACCGAAAGCACCACGTCACCCGTACGTGCGCCCGCGCGTGCGGCGGGACCATGGGCGGACACGGCCACGATGGACGGGCCGGCGACAGTGTCGGCGAGGGACACGCCTGCCGAGCCGTGTGCCACGAAGCCCTGGTTCGCGAGATCGTCGCCGATCCTGACCGCCTCTGTGATGGGCACCGCGTACGTCGTGCTGTTCTCCCCGACGCGCGACAAGACGATCCCCACCACGGTGCCCTCCTGATCGATCAGCGCGCCGCCGGCCGCGACCGAGCCCGAGTTCGCATCCGTTTCGAGAAGTCCGCTTATCGTCGGACCGCCGTCGTCGGCGACGATCCCATCGGCCGACTGCAGCAACCCGCTGCTCCGCCACAGATCGCTCGC
>DASQHW010000020.1:0-17600 GCA_035631895.1 Acidimicrobiia bacterium
GTGCTGAAGCAGATGCGCGTCCCTGCGTTCGTCGGTCCCGAGACGCTCGCGTTCGCCACCTCGTACTCGGGCGACACCGAGGAGACGGTGTCGATGGCGACGGCCGCGGTCGAATGCGGTGCTCGCCTCGTGGCGATCTCACGGGGTGGCGAGCTGGCGTCGTTGGCGGCGCGCGCGGACGCCTTGCACCTCCCGTGCCCGGACGGGTACCTGCCGCGTGCGGCAATCGGCGCGCTCGTCGCTCCGTTGCTCGTGACGCTGTTCCGCACCGGCCTCGCTCCCGGCGCGCACGCCAACTTGATGTACGCGCAACAGCAGCTCGCGCGGCGCCGCTCCAAGTGCGCACCGGACGTCGAGGGCGCCGCGAACCCCGCCCGCGAGCTGGCCCGCAAGATCGACCGGACGATTCCGTTGATCTACGGCGGTGGGGCACTCGGTGGCGTCGCGGCCTACCGCTGGAAGTGCGACGTCAACGAGAATGCGAAAGCACCCGCCTTCTGGCACCAGTACCCCGAGCTCGATCACAACGAGATCTGCGCGTGGGGCCAGCACGGTGACGTTACTCGGCAGCTCATCTCTCTCGTCGAGCTCCGCCATGGCTTCGAGCACACGAGGCTCGGTCCGCGCTTCGACATGACTCGCGAGATCATCGGCGAGTGCCTCCATCAAGTGCTGTCGGTCGAGGCGGAGGGTGAGGGGCGCCTCGCGCAGCTGCTCGACCTGATGTACATGGGGGATTGGGTCAGCTGCTATCTCGCGATGCAGAACGACGTCGACCCCGGTCCGATCGACGCGATCTTCGACCTGAAAGACAGGTTGGCGAACTCGTAGGGACGGTTCCCCGACATGACGTCGAGGAGCGATCGACGAAAGCGAGATGCGATGCCTGCAGTGCTCGTTCACGGTGTCCCCGACACGCCGCAGCTGTGGGACGAGGTGCGCGCGCACCTGTCGCGCGCGGACGTGATCGCCCCGAACCTCCCTGGCTTCGGCATCCCCGTGCCAGCCGGCTTCGACGCGACCAAGGAGGGCTACGCCGAGTGGCTGGTGAAGGAGATCGAGGCCATCGGGGTGCCGGTGGACCTCGTCGGTCACGATTGGGGGTCGCTGCTCGTGCAGCGTGTCGTGTCCACGCGGCCCGAGCTCATCCGCACGTGGGCGGCCGGCGCCGCTGCCGCGGACCGTCAGTACGTGTGGCACGACCTGGCGCAGATGTGGCAGACGCCCGAGGTCGGTGAGCAGGTGATGGACGGGATGACCGGCGACGCGGTCGTCGAGGCACTCGAGGCGCAGCTCGGCCGTGCGCGCGCGATCGCGGTCGCCGCGCACGTCGACGACACGATGAAAGCATGCATCTTGCGGCTGTACCGGTCTGCGGTGCACGTCGGCGAGGAGTGGGGCGACGCCGTCGACGGGATCACGCGTCCCGGTGTCGTGTTCTGGGGCGCCGACGACCCGTACGTCACCCCCGACTTCGGTGAACGCCTCGCGCGGCGCACGGGGGCGCGCCTGGTGATGTTCCCCGACAGCGGGCACTGGTGGCCGGCGACGAAAGCCGCCGAGGTCGCCGGTGAGCTCGAAGCCCTCTGGTCGTCGGTTTGACCGTGCGGGCGCGCGACGCAGCGCGAGCGGCTCGTGTCAGTCGCGGCGCACGTCGAGCCGGAACACGTCGGGCCGGGCGTAATGGCCGACGACGTCGAACTGGCGACGCGACTGTCGCACTGCCTCCGTGTCGATCTCTGCGTACAGGATGCCTTCCTGTTCGGTGATCGGACCGGCGAGGATCTCGCCGTACGGATCGACGATCACCGTGTTGCCGCGCGACGCCCAATCCTCGTCACCGCCGTAGAGATCGGCGCGCCCCGGGATGTCGGCCGGGATGTCGGAGCCGCGGATGCAGGAGTTCACCCCCACGACGTACATCCGGCCCTCCTTGGCGATGTGCCGCATCGACGCGACCCACACGTCCGAGTTGTCCCACGTCGGCGCGAGGTACACGTCGACCCCCTGCGCGTACATCGCGGCGCGCGCGAGCGGCATGTAGTTCTCCCAGCAGATGAGGCCGCCGAGCCGCCCGAAGTCGGTGTCGATCACGGCGAGGGTCGACCCGTCGCCCTGGCCCCACACGAGCCGCTCGCCCCCCGTCGGCATCAGCTTCCGGTGCTTCGCGGCCAGCGTTCCGTCCGGCGCGAAGTACAGCAGTGTGTTGTAGACCGTTCCGCCGTCCCGTTCGTTGACCCCGATCGCGAGATAGATCCCGTGCTCTCGCGCGATCGCACCGAGCGCGTCGCAGGCCGGTCCGGGGACGTCGACCGATTGGTCGACGAAGCGCCGGTACCACTCGCCGTCCGCCCACGGCGTGGTCCGCCACACCCAATCGGGATAGGAGGGGACGAACGCCTCCGGGAACACGACGAGGTGCGCGTTGCTCGCGGCCGCTTCCTTCGCGAGCCGGCCGGCCTTGTCGATGGTGGCCTCACGGTCGAGGACGACCGGTGCGGCCTGGACGGCGGCGATCGTGGTGCGTGGCATACAGGAGACGCTCTCACCCGACGTTGCTAACATCAAGGGCTGGTCGGGCCCTTGCGGCTGTCATCCGGTGATCCGGGCCGACTCCAACCGCTTCTCGCGCCCGCGCGCACAAGCCAAGGAGTTGCACATGACGACGACCGACGCCCGCTCGAAGACGGGCACGTTCTCCGACTACAAGGTTGCCGATCTGTCGCTGGCCGACTGGGGCCGCAAGGAGATCGAGCTCGCCGAGGTCGAGATGCCCGGCCTGATGGCGTGCCGCGCCGAATACGGTCCCGAGAAGCCGTTGCGGGGCGCGCGCATCACCGGCTCGCTGCACATGACGATCCAGACGGCGGTGCTCATCGAGACGCTGGTCGAGCTCGGCGCCGAGGTGCGCTGGGCGAGCTGCAACATCTTCTCCACGCAGGATCACGCCGCCGCGGCGATCGCGGCGCGCGGCATCCCGGTGTATGCGTGGAAGGGCGAGACCCTCGAGGAGTACTGGTGGTGCACCGAGCAGGCGCTGCGGTGGCCGGACGGTGGGGGTCCGAACATGATCCTCGACGACGGCGGTGACGCGACGCTGCTCGTGCACAAGGGCGTCGAGTTCGAGAAGGCCGGCAAGGTCCCGGGGCCCGAGACCGCCGACAGCGAGGAATTCGCGGTCGTGCTCGAGCTCCTCGCGCGGCTCCGGAAGGAGGCACCGAATCTCTGGCACGAAGTCGCCGCCGGCATCAAGGGTGTGACCGAAGAGACAACCACCGGTGTGCACCGGCTGTACCAGATGCAGAACGCGGGCTCGCTGCTGTTCCCCGCGATCAACGTGAACGACTCCGTGACGAAGTCGAAGTTCGACAACCTGTACGGATGTCGCCACTCGCTCATCGACGGCATCAACCGCGCGACCGACGTGATGATCGCGGGCAAGGTCGCGGTGGTGTGCGGCTACGGCGACGTGGGCAAGGGCTGCGCGCAATCACTGCGCGGGCAGGGTGCGCGCGTGGTCGTCACCGAGATCGACCCGATCTGCGCGCTCCAAGCGGCGATGGAGGGTTACCAGGTCACCACGCTCGCAGACGTCGTCGGCACGGCGGACATCTTCGTGACGTGCACCGGCAATGCGAACGTGATCACGGTCGGCGACATGGCGAAGATGAAGCACAACGCGATCGTCGGCAACATCGGCCACTTCGACACCGAGATCGACATGGCCGGCCTCACGAAGTTCCCGGGAATACAGCGCAAGAACGTCAAGCCGCAGGTCGACGAGTGGCTGTTCCCCGACGGCCACGCGATCATCGTGCTCGCCGAAGGCAGGCTGCTGAACCTCGGCTGCGCGACCGGTCACCCGAGCTTCGTGATGTCGAACAGCTTCACGAACCAGGTGATCGCCCAGGTCGAGCTCTTCACACACACCGACTTCTACGAGCGCAAGGTGTACACGCTGCCGAAGCATCTCGACGAGAAGGTTGCGCGCCTGCACCTCGACAAGTTGGGGGTCAAGCTCACCAGGCTCAGCGAGGAACAGGCGGAGTACATCGGCGTGCCGGTGGAGGGGCCGTACAAGCCCGACCACTACCGCTACTGATTGCAACGCAACATCCCCGGTGGGGTCGTTTCGTGGCAAACAAGGGGGTGGGTGGGCGATGAGCTCGGACTTCCAGCAGATCGTTGCGTCGCTCGAGACGCCGATGTTCATCGTCACCGCGTTCGACGGTCACGAGCGCGACGGGTGCCTCGTCGGCTTCGCGACCCAGTGCAGCATCCATCCACCGCGCTTCCTCGTGTGCCTCAGCGTGAAGAACCGCACGACGCGGATCGCCCGCAACGCACGGACGCTCGTGGTCCACGTCTTGCGAAGGGATCAGCACGACCTCGCGGAGCTCTTCGGCGGGACGACCGGCGACGATGTCGACAAGTTTGCGTCGGTGCGTTGGCACGAGGGGCCCGACGCCGTCCCGGTGCTCGACGGCTGCGACTGGTTCGCGGGAGCCGTCGTCGCCCGGCACGACGACCTGGGCGATCACGAAGGCTTCGTCCTCGACATCGTCGAGGCACGGCATGCCGCCGGCACCGACCAGCAACTCGGCTTCCAGGAGGTGAAGGACATCGACGCCGGTCACCCCGCGTAGCTCGCGTAGGCTCCGCGTCCATGCAGGACTTCGACGGCAGGGTCGCCGTCGTGACGGGCGCAGCGAGTGGGATCGGGCTCGGTCTCGCACGCCGGTTCGCGGCGGAGGGCATGAAGGTCGTGCTCGGCGACGTCGAGAAGGGCGCGCTCGAGACGGCGGTGTCCGAGCTGGCGGCGTCGGGCGCCGAGGTCGAGGGCGTCGTGACCGACGTGACCGATCCGGCACAGGTGCAGGCGCTCGCCGATGCCGCGATGTCGCGGTTCGGGGCCGTGCACATCGTGTGCAACAACGCCGGTGTCGGCGGCGGCGGGTTGTCGTGGGAGGTGCCGCTCACGACGTGGGAATGGGTGATCGGTGTCAACCTCTGGGGCGTGATCCACGGAGTGCGGGCGTTCGCACCCCTGCTGATCGGCCAGCCCGAAGGGCACATCGTGAACACCGCATCCGTCGCCGGTCTGGTCGCGGCGCCCTTCATGGGCCCGTACAACGCCAGCAAGCACGCGGTCGTGGGCCTCTCGGAGACCCTGCACCACGAGCTCGCGATGATGGCCCCGCACGTCAAGGTCTCGGTGCTGTGCCCCGGTTGGGTCAACACGAAGATCGCCGACAGTGGGCGTAACCGCCCGGCCCACCTTCAATCGGACGAATCGGTCGACGGGGCGGGCTCGGAGATGCTGCGACAATTCCTCGAGCAGGGGATGTCGCCGGACGTCGTCGCCGGGAAGGTGTTCGAGGCGATCCGCGCCGAGCAGTTCTGGATCCTGACCCACGACGACGAGGCCGACTTCTGGGTCGGCGCCGCGAACCGCCGGATCCGCTCGCTCGAAACCCGCTCGAACCCAGAGCTCGGCCTGCCCCAGTGACCCCTCGGCGTGAGCCGATCCCGCCGACGATCGAATGGCACCGCGGCGCGGTGCGCATCATCGACCAGCGCGCGCTGCCCGCACGTCTGCGCTTCGTCAACTGCCGCTCCGTCGACACGTTGTGCGAGGCGATCTCCACGCTGGCAGTGCGCGGCGCGCCGGCGCTCGGCGCGGCAGGTGCGTACGGAGTCGCGCTCGCCGCGCACACGCTGCGAACGAAGCGACAGGTTCGCGCTGCGGCCGCGCGCATCGCGCGTACGCGTCCGACCGCGGTCAATCTCTCTCGCGGTGTGCAGGACGCGCTCGCGGCATACGAAGCCGCCGGAGCCGCGGGCGCGCTCGCATGCGCCGAGCAGATCGCGACTGACGATGTTGCGCGCAACCGCGCGTTGAGCGCACACGGCGCCGCGTTGGTTCCGTACGACGGCGCGGTGTTGACACATTGCAACGCCGGCGCGCTCGCATGTGTGGGCTACGGGACCGCCCTCGGCATCGTGCGCTCGGCGTCCGAGCAGCACCGTAACCCGCGTGTCCTCGTCGACGAGACGCGTCCTTTGTTGCAAGGTGCGCGCCTCACGATGTGGGAGCTCGATCGGCTCGGCATCGACGCGACGTTGTATCCCGATAGCGCGGCGGCGTCGTTGATGGCCCGCGGTGAGGTCGACGTCGTGATCGTCGGCGCGGACCGCGTGGCTGCCAACGGCGACGTCGCGAACAAGATCGGGACATACGCGCTCGCGCTCGCGGCGCGCCATCACGGTGTGCCGTTCTATGTCGCGGCACCGATCGCGACGATCGACCTCGCGACCGCGTCCGGAGAGGACATCATCATCGAAGAACGCGACGCCGCGGAGGTGACACACGTCGGCATCACCGCGACGGCGCCCGCCGGTGTCGCCGCGGGCAACCCGGCGTTCGACGTGACGCCCGCCCGGCTCGTGACGGCGATCGTGACCGAGATCGGTATCGCGCGGCCGCCGTACCGCCGTTCGCTGCCGTCCCAGATACGGCGCGCTGCCGACGAGGTCGTTGTCACACACCACGGTTAGCGTCGCCGCATGTTGCGAGAGCTTGTCGAGGACGTGCTCGGATCGGTGCTGCCGCTTCGCTGCCCGGGCTGCGGGTCGGTCGGCGAAGCCGCGATCTGTCGACAGTGCAGCGCACGCCTCCGGCCGGCACCGGTCGCGGCGCCGCCCGCGTCCGTCGATTGGTGGACCTCGTGCTTCGCGTACGAAGGCGTCGCGCGCGAGGTCGTCGCGCGCGCGAAGTACCGCGGCGAACGAGCGGCCGTGCGCGAGCTCGCGTGCCGGCTCGCGATCGCGACAAAAGAGCGCGCGCCACACCATGTCGACGTCGTCACGTGGCCGCCCGCGAGTCGCGCAAGATACGCGCGCTCCGGTGTCGATCACGCGGCGGTGCTCGCCCGCGCGATCGCACGCGAGATGCAGGTGCCCGCGCGCGCATATCTACGCCGGCTCGACAACATGCCGCAGACCGGTCGCGACGCGGCGAGTCGCCGTCTCGGTCCGCGACTCCGGCTCGCGCGGTCGCCCAGTGGTTTGGCGGTGCTGGTCGTGGATGACGTGGCAACGACTGGGGGCACGCTGGCAGCCGCTGCCCGAGTGCTGCGTGCGAACGGCGCCTGCAGCGTGCTTGCGGCCACGATCGCCCGTACGCCTCGTCCGGGGAGGGTTGGTTCGATTGTTGCCTATACTCCAGCCACCACTCCGAGCTGAGCAACGGGGGTTGCATGGACCTCGTCGTCGTCGGAAAGCACACGGAAGTCGACACGGCTCTGCGAGCGCTCACAGAAGAGAAGTTGCAGCGGATCGAGAAATACGCGAACGACGTCCGTCGAGTGGATGTCGACTACGCAGAGCACCTCACTCGGAAGGCTGCCGATTCGCATACGTGTGAGATTCTGGTGCACGTCAATCACCATCTCGTGAAGGGCACCGCCACGGCTGCGGAGCACGCGGCAGCGCTCGATCTCGCGGTCGACAAGGTCGAGCACCAGATGCGTCGCCTGCACGAACGTCGCGTGCGCCGCCGCAACGGCACGCGTGCGCGTAGTACACGCCTCGAGGACGACGCCGGCGCCGAAACGAATGCGACCAACGAAGAGCCCGAGCCGTCGATCGTGAAGACGAAGGAAATCGAAGTGAAGCCGATGGACGCCGAGGAGGCAGCGCTCCAGATGGAGCTCCTCGGGCACGACTTCTTCGTGTTCCGGAGCACCGACAACGGCCGCGCGGCCGTGCTCTATCGGCGTCGCGACGGCGCGCTCGGCCTCATCGAGGTGCTGGGCTGAGCTCCCTGGACGTTGCCGACGGTGACGACGCCGCGATTCGTGTGCTGATCGTCGACGACCATGCGGTGTTCCGCCGCGGCCTCGAGCTGGTCCTCGCCGAAGAATCCGATCTGCTGATCGTGGGCGAGGCCTCGGACGGGCTCGAGGCGATCGAACGGGCCGCCGACCTGCTGCCCGACGTCATCGTCATGGACGTGCGCATGCCCGGTATCGGCGGGATCGAGGCAGCGCGGCGCATCCGTCACGCGCAGCCGGCGACGAGGATCGTGATGCTCACCGGTTCGGAGGATGAAGAGGATCTCTTCGCTGCCGTACGCGTCGGCGCGACCGGTTACCTCCTGAAGGAAGCCGCCGTCGACGAGCTGGCAGGCGCGGTGCGCGCCGTTGCACGAGGACAAGCGCTGATCACGCCGTCCATGGCGACGAAGCTCCTCGGCGAGTTCAACCTGTTGTCCCGGCGCGTCGAACCACACGACACTGCGCCGAAGCTCACCGACCGCGAGACAGAAGTGCTTCGCCTCGTCGCGAAGGGCATGTCCAACAAGGAGATCGCGGCCGACCTCGTGATCGCGGAGAACACCGTCAAGAACCACGTGCGGAACATCTTGGAGAAGCTGCAGCTGCGGTCACGCATGGAAGCCGCGCTGTACGCAGTGCGCGAGAAGCTCGTCGACGCCTCCTGAGCCACCCGGGCCACCCGGGCCGACCCGAGGGTGCGGTCGGATGGCGGCGGGGGCGCCGGTACACTCGTCGGCTGCATGGGTTTGTTCAACAAGATCCTTCACGCAGGCGAGGGCAAGCGCCTGAAGGCTGTCCAGGCGATCGTGCCGGAAGTCAATGCGCTGGAGCCCGATATCGCGCGCCTGACCGACGACCAGCTCGTCGCAAAGACGGCCGAATTCAAACAGCGCGTGGACCGTGCGCGTTCCGGCGCCCGCGACCGCGACCACGAGAAAGACCTGGTCGCCGACGCGCTCGACGACCTCCTGCCCGAGGCCTTCTCCGTCGTGCGGGAGGCCGGCAAGCGGGTGCTCGGCCAGCGCCACTTCGACGTCCAGGTCATGGGCGGCGCAGCGCTCCACCTGGGCTGGGTCGCGGAGATGAAGACCGGCGAGGGCAAGACGCTCGTCGCGACGCTGCCCTGCTATCTGAACGCGCTGGCGGGCCGGGGTGTCCACGTGGTCACCGTCAACGACTATCTCGCGAGGCGCGACGCCGAATGGATGGGCCGGATCCATCGTTACCTCGGCCTCAGCGTCGGCACGATCATCCCCGACGACTCGACACCCGACGAGAAGCGCGCGCAGTACAGCTCCGACATCGTCTACGGCACCAACAACGAGTTCGGCTTCGACTACCTCCGCGACAACATGGTCGTGAGCGTCGCCGAGCAGGTCATGCGGGGACAACGCGAGGTCGGCTGGTCGCCTTACTACTTCGCGATCGTCGACGAGGTCGACTCGATCCTCATCGACGAGGCTCGTACTCCGCTGATCATCTCCGGTCGCGCGGCGGACGCGGCCGAGCTCTACTACCAGTTCGCTCGTGTTGCCCGGGGTCTGCAACGCGATCGTGACTACGAGGTCGACGAGGCCAAGCGCACGGTGGTGCCCACCGAAGAAGGCATCGCACGTGTCGAGGAAGCGCTCGGCGTCGAGAACCTCTACGAGAACGTGCACCAGAACTTCGTCCACCAGCTCCAGCAAGCGCTTCGCGGCAAGGAGCTGTTCAAGCGCGACGTCGACTACATCGTGCAGGCCGGCGAAGTGAAGATCGTCGACGAGTTCACCGGCCGCATCCTCGAAGGACGGCGTTGGAGCGAGGGCCTGCACCAGGCCGTCGAAGCCAAAGAAGGCGTCAAGATCAAGGAAGAGAACCAGACGCTCGCGACGGTCACGCTGCAGAACTACTTCCGCATGTACGAGAAGCTCTCGGGGATGACCGGCACTGCAGCGACTGAAGCCGGCGAGTTCGCGCACACGTACAACTTGCAGGTGGTGTCGATCCCGACGAACCGGCCGATGGTTCGCGAGGACAACGCCGACTTCATCTACAAGGGTGAGGACACCAAGTTCGGCGCCGCAGTCGACGACATCATCGAGCGCAACAAGAACGGGCAGCCGGTGCTGGTCGGCACCATCTCCGTCGAGAAGTCCGAGAAGCTGTCGCGCGAGCTGCAGAAGAAGGGCATTCCGCACGAGGTCTTGAATGCCAAGCAGCACGAGCGGGAGGCCGAGATCGTCACGCAGGCCGGCAAGCTCGGCTCGGTCACCGTCGCGACGAACATGGCGGGCCGGGGCGTCGACATCCTGCTCGGTGGGAATCCCGAAGGACTCGCCCGGCGCGAATGCATGAAGGAGGGATTGGCGCTCGGCTCGCCCGAGTACGACGCCCGTTACGCAGAGCTACTGCCGCGTTTCTTGGACGAGTGCAAGGCCGAGGGCGAGAAGGTCCGCGCGCTCGGCGGGTTGTACGTGCTCGGTACCGAACGACACGAGTCACGCCGAATCGACAATCAGCTGCGCGGCCGCGCGGGCCGCCAAGGCGACCCGGGTGAGAGCCGTTTCTACCTGTCGCTCGAAGACGAGCTCATGCGCCTGTTCGCGACCGGGATGATGTCGCGCGTGATGAATGCATCCTTCCCGGACGACATGCCGCTCGAGTCGAAGATGGTGTCGCGCGCCGTGGAGCGTGCGCAGGGCACTGTCGAGGGCCGCAACTTCGAGATCCGCAAGAACGTGCTCAAGTACGACGAGGTGATGAACGAGCAGCGCAAGGTCATCTACCGGCGCCGCCAGCAGATCCTCGACGGCGAAGACCTCCGCGAAGAAGCCGTTCAGGCCATCACGGCCGCGATCGGCCGTCTCGTCGACCAGTACTGCGCGGGCGAGTTCTCCGAGGAATGGGACGTCGCCGGGCTCCTGGACGCCGCGCGGAGCTACTTCCCGAGCCGCCTCACGAAGGGACAGGTCGAGGAGGTCTTCGACTCGAACGCGCTCGAGGAGCTCCTGCTCGCCGACGCGCTCGAGCTGTACGAGTCCAAGGAGCAACAGATCGGCGCCGAGGCGCTGCGCGACATCGAGCGCCGCGTCCTGCTCTCCGTGCTCGACCAGCACTGGCGTGAGCACCTCTACGAGATGGACTACCTCCAGGAGGGCATCAACCTGCGGGCGATGGGGCAGCAGGATCCGCTCGCCGAGTGGCAGCGTGAGGGCTTCGACATGTTCGAGGCCATGATGGGCCAGATCGAGGACGACTTCGTCCGTTACGTGTTCCATCTCCAGGTCGTGGTCGACGAGGAGCCGCGCCAGCAGATGCGCAACGTGTCGTACAGCGCGCCGCAGGATCCCGTGCAGGGAGAGGGCGCGATCATGGCGGCGATGGCGGCGGAGCCCGAGTTGTACGCCGTCGACCAGGGCTCGTACGCCGGGCCCGAAGCCGCGATGCCGGAGAGGGCCGAGCCGGTCCAGCAACAGCCGGTGCGGGTGGAGAAGACGCCGGGCCGCAACGACCCTTGCTTCTGCGGCAGCGGCAAGAAGTACAAGCTCTGCCACGGGCGCTGACTTCCCGTGCGCGATTTTTCGGAGGACCTTGCCGACGTCGCGCGCCGTGTTGCCGACGCGCGGGGATACCTTCGCATCGACGAAGCGCGCAAGCGGCTGGCCGAGCTCGAGGAGCAAGCGAGCGCGCCGGACTTGTGGAACGACACGGAGCATGCGCGGAAGGTGACTTCCGAGCTCGCGCGCGTCCGGACCGACGTCGAGCTCTACGACGTGCTCGAGTCGCGCTTGTCCGACGTCCAGACGCTGTTCGATCTCGCGCGTGAGGAGGAAGACGACTCGGTAGAGCACGAGATCGCCGACGGTGTCGCGAGGCTGCGCGCCGATCTCGAGAAGCTCGAGCTCCGCGCGCTGTTCAGTGACGAGCACGACGAGCGCGACGCGATCTGCGAAGTCCACTCCGGCGCGGGCGGCACCGACGCCCAGGACTGGACGCAGATGCTGTTGCGCATGTTCACGCGGTGGGCGCAGACGCGCGGCTTCGACGTGGAGCTCGACGAGATCCAAGAAGGCCAGGAAGCGGGCATCACCTCGGCGACGTTCATCGTGAAGGGCCGCTACGCGTACGGCCTCCTGCAGGGCGAGCGCGGCGTGCACCGGTTGATCCGGATCTCACCCTTCGACGCCAACGCACGCAGGCAGACAGCCTTCGCGTCGCTCGACTGCGTTCCCGCGCTGGAGCAGGCCGAAGAACCCGAGATCGACCCGAACGATCTTCGCATCGACACGTACCGCTCCTCGGGTGCAGGCGGACAGCACGTGAACGTCACCGACTCGGCCGTCCGGATCACGCACGTTCCGACCGGGATCGTGGTGTCGTGCCAGAACGAACGTTCGCAGCTGCAGAACCGCGCGAAGGCGATGCAGATCCTCGCCGCACGGCTCGCACAGCGCCAGCGCGAGGAGCGCCGCAAGGAGATGGAGGCGCTGTCCGGCGAGAAGCGCGACGTCGCGTTCGGGAGCCAGATCCGCACGTATACCCTGGCGCCCTACCAATTGGTCAAGGACGAGCGCACCCGGTACGAGACAGGGAACGTGCAAGCAGTCCTGGACGGAGACCTCGATGCGTTCATCGAGGCGTACCTCCATTGGCGCCGACAGGGAGAAACGTCATAACCTGCTCGGATTCCGCGGCGGACGAAGTGGTGGCTGATACCCTCGCTCTGCCCCATATGAGCTTTTTCTCATGATTCGATTCGAGAACGTCAACAAGGTCTACAAAGGCGATCTCGTCGCACTGAAGGACGTCTCCGTAGAGATCCCGAAGGGCGAGTTCGTCTTCCTCGTCGGTCCGTCCGGCTCGGGAAAGTCGACGTTCCTGAAGCTGCTCCTGCGCGACGAGGTCGCCACTGCCGGGCGCGTGCTCGTCGCCGGCCGCGACATCGGCCGTCTCGGCGCGTGGAAGGTGCCGTCGCTGCGTCGCAACATCGGTTGTGTGTTCCAAGACTTCAAGCTCCTCACGAACAAGACGGTGTACGAGAACGTCGCGTTCGCGCTCGAGGTGATCGGACGGCCCAAGCACATCGTGCGCACCCAGGTGCCGCAGATCCTCGATCTCGTCGGCCTCGGCAAGAAATCCGAGAACTTCCCGACCGAGCTGTCGGGTGGAGAGCAGCAGCGGGTGTCGATCGCTCGCGCCTTTGTCAATCGTCCGTTGATCCTCCTCGCCGACGAGCCGACGGGAAACCTCGACCCGGCCACGACCGTCGGCATCATGCGCCTGCTCGACCGCATCAATCGGACGGGGACCACGGTCGTGATGGCGACGCACGACCAGCGCATCGTCGACGCCATGCGCCGGCGCGTGCTCGAGCTCGACCACGGTGCGCTCGTGCGCGACCAGGCGCGCGGCGTGTACGGAGTAGGGAGCTGACCGGAAGCTGATGTCGCGCCTTTCTTATTTCGCCCGCGAGACGCTCATCTCGCTGCGCCGCAACCTGCTGATGACGATCGCCGGCATCATCACGGTGCTGATCTCGCTCGTGCTGTTCGGCGGGATCCTGCTGCTCTCGAGCGCCGTCGACCACGGCACCGAGAAGTGGAAGCACGGCGTCGAGCTCGAGATCTTCATGAAGGTGAACGCGTCGAAGTCGGACATCGACGCGATGCAGAGTCAGCTCAAAGCGGACACGCTGGTGAAGAGCTACCGCTACCTCGACCACAAGGCTGCGTACGAAGAGTTCAAGCGGCTCTTCCACGATCAGCCGGCGTTGATCGAGAGCACGACACCCGACGTGCTGCCCGAGTCGTTCCGGGTCGCGCCGGTCACCGCGCGCCTCACCGAGCAGGTTGCCGCCGAGTACGACAAGCGACCGGGCGTCGACAAGATCATGACTGCGCAACAGCAGATCAAGAACCTGTTGAACGCGACCCGTTGGATCCGGCTGATCTTCTTCGTCATCTCGCTCGCATTGCTGCTCTCGTCGCTGTTCCTGATCGTGAACACGATCCGGCTGGCGACGTTCGCGCGAAGACGTGAGATCGAAGTCATGAGGCTCGTCGGTGCCTCCAACTGGTTCGTGCGCGTGCCGTTCATGGCCGAGGGCCTCGTGCAGGGTGCGATCGGCGCCGGGCTCGCGTTCGGGTTCGTCTGGACGCTGAAAGTCGTGATCTCGAACGTGCTCAACAGTCAGCACACGCTGTTCTCGACGTTCCGGGTCACCGACAGCGACGCGATCGGGATCGGCCTCCTGATCGTGATCATCGGCGCGGTGATCGGCACCCTCGGTTCCGCGATCGGGCTGCGTCGCTTCCTCGAGGGGTAGGCCGGGGGCTGCTGCGGATCAGTGCTGGAGAGGGAGGACCTCGCCGGCACCGGTCGCCAGCTCTTCGTCCCAGTCCCGCGGCTCGCCGAGCGGCACGAGCACGAGCTTCGAGAATCCCACGGCGACGTAGCGCTCGCAGAGCCCGCGCAGGCCTGCCCAGCCGCGCGCGACCACGTCTTCGATCTCGGCTTGCGGGTTCCGTGTCCGGATCGCCTGCGCGATGCCATCCGGGATCGCATCGTGCGTGTAGAGCACCATCGCCCCGAAGTGCTCCGGATCGATGGTGCGTCCCGCGGCGTCGGCTTCGTCCTCGATGGTGACACGCGCTGCCTTGCACTGTTCGGGCGTCGTGAAGCTCGCGAGCCACCCGTCGCCGAGCCGGCCGACGCGCCGGAGCTCGGACGGCGCCTTGCCGCCGAGCCACACGTCGAGCGGGTGGGCCGGCTTGGGCAGCACGGACATGCCCTCGTAGTGGAACCATCTGCCGTCGTGGTCGACGGCGTCCTCGGCCCAGAGCCGCCGGAGCAGCGGCAGGGCTTCGTCGAAGATCTGCGCGCGGTCGCGCCGCTCGACCCCGAAGGCCTGCTGCTCGACCGGGTGCGCGATACCGAGCCCGAAGGCCGGAAGCGCGCGACCGTTCGACAGCACGTCGAGCGTCGCCCACTCCTTGGCGACGAGCGCGGGGGAACGGCCGGGCAGCACCGAGACGCTGGTGCCGAGCTTGATGCGCCGCGTACGCGCGGCGGCGAAGGTCAGTGCCAGGACCGGATCGGGCGCCGGGCCACTGATGCGCTCGGACAACCACAGGGAGTCGAACCCGTGGGCTTCGAGCCCTTCGGCGAGTGCGCCGAGCGCGTCACCCGAGAGCGGCCGCAGGTTCCCGAGCCCGTAGCCGACCCTGACCTTCATCCGTTTGGTGTCCCTGTGGTCGTCAACAGATACTCCACGACCAAACGGTCGCTAGAAGCCGGACGGGCGCAGATGGGCGTACTTGCCGAGCTCGCCCCGCGCGATCTGGCGCATGTGCACCTCGTCCGGGCCGTCGACCAGGTGCAGCGTGCGGGCGTGGGCGTACATCGACGCGAGCGGCCAGTCGTCGGTGACGCCGGCACCGCCGAACAGCTGGATCGCCCGGTCGATGACGTCGGTCGCGACGCGGGCGGCGATGACCTTGATCGCGGCGATCTCGGTGCGGGCGTGCTTCTTGCCGACGGTGTCCATCATCCAGGCCGCTTTCATCGTGAGCAGCCGCGCTTGTTCGATCTGCATGCGCGACTCCGCGATGCGCTCCTGCACGACGCCCTGGTCGGCGAGAGGCTTCTTGAAGGCGACACGTGTCTGCGCGCGCATGCACATGAGGTCCAGCGCGCGTTCGGCCATGCCGATGGCTCGCATGCAGTGGTGGATGCGTCCGGGGCCGAGGCGGGCCTGAGCGATCGCGAAGCCGCTCCCTTCCTCTCCGAGGAGGTTCTCGCGGGGCACGCGGACGTTCTCCCACAACGTCTCACCGTGGCCGCCGCCTTCCGAATGGCCGAAGACCGGCAATCCACGGCGGACGGTGACGCCGGGAGCGTCCATCGGCACGAGGATCATGGACTGCCGGTGGTACGTGTCGGTATCGGGATCTGTCACACCCATGAACACGGCGAGCTTGCAGCGTGGATCGAGCGCGCCGCTCGTGAACCACTTGTGGCCGTTGATCACGTACTCGTCACCGTGCCGCTCGAT
Organism: Acidimicrobiia bacterium; assembly: GCA_035631895.1. Classification (GTDB taxonomy): domain Bacteria; phylum Actinomycetota; class Acidimicrobiia; order IMCC26256; family PALSA-610; genus DASQHW01. The sequence goes on from DASQHW010000020.1 coordinate 15,874, forward strand.
GCGCGACGAGATGTTCGTCGCGTCCGACGACGCGACCCATGGTTCGGTCATTGCGAAGCACGATCGGATCTCGCCGTTCAGCAATGGCTGCAGCCACTGTTCCTTCTGTAACGGACTTCCGAACTGCGCGAGGATCTCCATGTTGCCCGTGTCCGGCGCCGAGCAGTTCGTCGCCTCACCGAGCAATGGCGACGTGCCCATCACCTCGCACAACGGCGCGTAGTCGACGTTGGACAGGCCACCGCTGCCGTTCACCGGTTCGGGCAGGAACATGTTCCACAGGTCGCGCTTCTTGGCCTCGACCTTCAGCTCTTCCATGACCGGCGGCGGAAAGTGCGGATCGCCGGATTCCTCGCGTTGGGCGCGATAGATCGGCTCGGCAGGTCGCACGACCTCTTGGTCGAACTCGATCAGCTTGGCCTTCAGCTCGTCGGAACGGGCGCTCGGCGCGAAGTCCATTGGAACCTCCTCGACCGACGGAGGTTACCTTGCCCGCCGTGAGCGACTCCCCGTTGGCAGGCGTCCGCGTGCTCGAGCTCGGGGCGTTCATCGCCGGTCCGTTCGCGGGGCAGCTGCTCGGTGATCTCGGTGCCGACGTCGTGAAGATCGAGCCGCCCACCGGCGACATCATGCGACGGTACGGCGTACGCGTGCCCAAGCGCGACGGGCACGTCGAGAGCCTGTGGTGGCCGGCGATCGCGCGCAACAAGCGCTCCGTCGCAATAGATTTGCGTGACGAACGCGGCCGTGCGCTGGTACGGCGGATCGCACGACACTGCGACGTCGTCCTCGAGAATTTCAGGCCGGGCACGATCGAGAGATGGGGCTTGTCGTATGACGCCCTCGCCGCCGACAACCCCGGGGTCGTCGTCGTGCACGTCTCCGGCTTCGGCCACACGGGGCCGCGCGCCGCCGAGCCCGGATTCGGCTCGATCGGTGAGGCGATGGGCGGCATCCGGCACACCACCGGCGAGGCCGACCGGCGGCCGGCGCGGACCGGCGTGTCGATCGGTGACTCCCTCGCCGCGCTGTTCGCCGTCATCGGGACCCTCACCGCGCTTCACGAACGCAGTCGGAGTGGCCGCGGGCAGGAGGTCGACGTCGCGATCTACGAGGCGGTGCTCGCGCTCATGGAATCCACGGTCGCGGACTACGAGATCGGCGGGATCATTCGCACGCGCCACGGCGGCGTCCTCCGCGACGTCGCGCCCGCGAACGCCTACCCGACGCGGGACGGCCGCGACGTGGTCATCGCAGGCAACGCCGACGCGGTGTTCGCTCGCCTGTGCGATGCGATGGGTCGTCCGGACCTCGCACGCAGCCTGTCGACGCACGAAGCGCGCGCGGCACGCCAAGACGAGCTCGACGTCGAGATCGGTCAGTGGACCGCGACGATGACCGCCGACGAAGTGCTTGCGATACTGCGCGCCCACGATGTGCCCGTAGGGCCGATCAATCGCGCGCCGGAGCTTGCGACCGATCCGCACATACGGGCGCGCGAGATGATCGTGCGGCTCGCGGCCGGTTTCGAGAAGGACGTCGCGATGACGGGGGTCGTGCCGAAGCTGTCACGCACGCCGGGATCGATCCGCCACGTCGGCCCTGCGCTCGGTGCACACACCGACGAGGTGCTTCGGGAACTCGCGGGCGCGACCGACGGCGAGATCGCGGCGCTACGAGACGCCGGCGTCCTGCTTTGACGCCTCGAAGAATTCGATCGGCCGCTC
>DASQHW010000021.1:0-1545 GCA_035631895.1 Acidimicrobiia bacterium
CCGACTTACCCGGGCTGACGGTGCCGGCGTCGAACTCGCCGGCGGTGTCGGACGTGAGGGTGTGCGCGGTCGAGTCGTCGTTCTTGACCGTGACCGTCGCACCGGCTTTCACCGTTGCCGTGGTGAACGTGAAGTTCTTGATCGTGATGGTGTTCACCGACGTCGTGACGCATGACGTCGCGGGGCTACCAGATGACTTGTTGCTGCTGCTACAGGCCGCGAGGCCCAGCGCCAGCGTCGAGACCACCATGAGGATGAGGGTGCGTCGTTGCATGCCTCGTATACGTACCCGACCGGGTCGGTGGTTCAGCGGATCTCGCGCGGCAGGCCCAGCGTGCGCTCGGCGATGACGTTCCGCTGGATCTCGTTGGTGCCCGCCCAGATCGAGCTCGCCTGGTAGTACAGCCAGGAGCGCTGCCACGCACCGTCGCCGGGGTTGTCGTGCGCACCCCGCCACAAGGGCGCCGCGGGCCCGACGACGGCCATCGCCGTGTCGTGCAGTCGCTTGCTCATCTCGCTCCACCACAGCTTGTTGATCGCGCCGACCGGGCCGGGCTCGCCGCCGGCAGCCGTGCGCGAGATCGAGCGCCAGTTGTGCAGCTGGAAGATGCGTACCTCGACGAACGCCTGCGCGAGGCGAGGCGCGAGACGTGGATCCTCGAACGCGCCGCGCGACGCCGCGAGCCGCCAGAGCTCGTCGAGCAGCTGGGCGTGGACGACGAGCTGGCGGGGGTTCACGCCCCGCTCGTGCGTGAGCGTCGAGTTGGCCACGCGCCATCCTTCGTGGAGGGGGCCGACCAGGGCGTCGTCGGGGACGAAGACGTCGGAGAAGAACACCTCGTTGAACTCCGACTCGTCGGTGATCTGGCGCAGCGGCCGCACCTCGACGCCCGGGGCGCGCATGTCGACGACCAGTGCAGAGATGCCCTTGCTCTTCGGCGCGTCCGGGTCGGTGCGGGCGAGGCACCACCCCCAGTCGGCGAACTGCGCGTAGCTCGTCCACACCTTCTGTCCCGAGAGCAGGAAGCCGCCGTCGACCTTGGACGCGCGCGTCGTCAACGACGTCAGGTCGCTGCCTGCGCCCGGTTCACTGAAGAGCTGGCACCAGATCTCCGACGCGTCGAGGATGCGCGGCAGGAACCGCGCCTTCTGCGCGTCGGTGCCGTGTGCGAGCAGCGTCGGGCCGACGAGGTTGACGCCGATCCGCCCGACGAGCTCGGGCGCCCGTGCACGGGCGAGCTCCTCGGTGACGATGTAGTGCTCGACGGGCCCGGCACCCCTGCCGCCGTACTCCTCGGGCCACGCGACGCCGACGAGCCGTCCGTCGGCGAGCTTCGCCTGCCACTCCCGCCCGAACGCCACCTCTTCGGCAAGATCGTCGAAACGCGGCGGCAGGCCCTTGCCGTACTCCCACGGCAGGTTGGCGCGCAGCCAGGATCGCACCTCGTCGCGTAACGCTGCCTCGTCGCGTGTCGCGGACAGATCCACCGAGCGTCAGGTGCGCTGCTCGATCGGCACGTACTTGCGCTCGGCCGGGCCCGTGTA
>DASQHW010000022.1:0-2350 GCA_035631895.1 Acidimicrobiia bacterium
CGGCTCGTCATCGCGGGCGTGCTGTGGGGCGGAGGCCTGCTCGTCGGCGCGTGGGCATGGGCCACCGTGCTCGGCGGCCGGCGGCTCGACCACGGTGCGGGCATGCTCGTCTCGCAACTCGCGAAATACGTCCCGGGCGGCATCTGGCAGGCGACGGGGCAGGTCGGCCTGGCACGCTCGGCCGGGATCCCGGTCTCCCAAGGCGTCACCGCATTCTCGGTGCTCGCGGTATGCCAAGCGATCGCGGGTTGCTCGTACGGCATCGTGCTCGCACTGACGTGGTCGGACGCCGCGGTTGTGGTCCGGGGGCTGTGCGCGGCCGCGGCGGTCGCGACGATCGCGTTGCTCGACCGGCGCTGGATGGTGTGGGTACTGCACAAGATCCCCCGCACGCGAGAAGCCTCGGCCGATCTCGTCCCACCGCAGCGCATGATCGTCCTGGCGTGGCTGGCGAGCATCGTCACGCTCGCGGCGACCGGCGCGGCCTACGTGGTCCTGCTCGGCAGCTTCGGCCCGATCGGCAGCCCGCTGTTCGTCGTCGCCGCGTACGCCGCCGCGTGGACCGTCGGCTTCGTTGTCGCGCCGATCCCATCGGGCGTGGGAGTGCGCGAGGCCGTGCTGGTCTTCATCCTGCACGGGACGTTCGTGAACTCGGTGCTCGTCGCGACGAGCGTGTACCACCGCCTCGCGTCGCTCGCGGCAGAGGGCGTCATGGCTGCGCTGGCGACACACCGGCTCCGCCCGCGGCGTCAGGCACTTCCGCGCACAGAGCCCGACTGAGCGGCTCCCCGGCGGACACGTCACATCGGCAGGTCGAGCCCCAGGAGGTCCTCCACACCCGACAGCTCGAGCACCCGGCGACTGATGCGGCTCACGCCGGTGACCTGCACCCGCTTGCCGCGGTCGTGCGCGATTGCGGCGGCCCGCAAGAGCGCGCGCACCGACGACGAGTCGATGTACGTCACCTCGCTGAGATCAACGCAGAGCCGCTCGTCTGCGTGCCGCAACGCCCGCAGCAACTGCTGCTCGAGCTCCTCCGACACCGACACGTCGAGCTCGCCCTCGAGATGCAGGACGGGATTGCCACCCTCGTGTTCATGCAGTGCGTGGCTCATGACGCGATCACCGTCGCGCGGTACCGCCGTGGTCGCGGCACTCGTTGCAGCCCCCGACGTCTGCACAGTCTTTGTGTCGGAACGGATTTCATGCGCCCAAGCCCGTCCGCCCCCACCTTCACCCCGAAGAATTGGATCGGCGCCGGCGAAGATAGACCCAAGTCGGCCGCGGTGCCATAGGTCGTGAACCTCCCATGAATTGCTGCTGTACATCTCGGTACCCTCGGGCTGTGCACGCGTCGGATCTCGACGTCATCGCCGGCTGGCTCCGTGACGCGCGCTTCGTCGTCGGTCTCACCGGCGCCGGCATCTCGACCGAGTCGGGCATTCCCGACTTCCGGGGTCCGCAGGGCGTATGGACGAAGAACCCCGATGCGGAGAAGACCGCGACCCTCGAGCACTACATGTCCGATCCGGAGGTTCGTCGACGTGCCTGGCAGAACCGCGTCAACAGCGAGATCTGGTCGGCGACGCCCAACGCTGCCCATCGCGCACTTGTTGATCTGGAGCGCAAGAACGCGCTCCACGCACTGGTGACTCAGAACATCGACGGACTGCACCATGCCGCGGGCCAATCGCCCGGTCTCGTCGTGGAGATCCACGGCAACGTCCGCGAGGCGAAGTGCATGTCGTGTGCCTGGCGCGGCCCGATGCACGAGACACTCGAACGGGTCCGCGCCGGCGAGGACGATCCGCGTTGCACCTGCTGTGGCGGGATCTTGAAGTCGGCGACGATCAGCTTCGGCGAGAGCCTGGTCCCGGAGGACCTGCACCGCTCGCAACTCGTCGCCGCCCGGGCCGACGTGTTCCTGGCGTTGGGCACTTCGCTCGCGGTGTACCCGGCCGCCGCGCTGCCCGAGATCGCGCTGCACAACGGCGCCCGGCTCATCGTGATGAACGCGCAGGAGACACCGTTCGACCGGGTCGCCGACGCCGTGGTACGGGAGCAGCTCGGCGCGGTGCTCCCGGCGCTTGCTGCCCGGATCTGAGGGCCGAGCCTCCGCCCGGAGCGCCCCCGTCAGCACCGCCGGGAACAACACGCCCCGCCGGCCCGTTCAGTATTTCCGACCGTCGCGGTAGCATTTCGCGACGCCCATCTTCGCCCGGGAGAGCGCATGCCCAGCTTCCGCGACCTGCTCAAGCAGACCAAGCAGCAAATTCGAGAGATCGACCCTTCGGAGGCCGAGGGTCGCCTCGGCGATGTCACGTTCCTCGACGTGCGCGAGCTGGACGAG
>DASQHW010000023.1:0-2208 GCA_035631895.1 Acidimicrobiia bacterium
TTGCGTCCGGTTGCGACCTCCGGTTCCTCAACCCGCCGGGCACCGCGCCATTGCGGTACCGCGACCCCGTCTTCGTCGGTGTCACGAAGACCGCCGACATCACCTACGGCAGCGCGAACAACCTCTCGGGCCAGACGATCACGCTGAAGATGGACGAGTACGCACCGACGGGTGACACGGTCACGAAGAGGCCCGTCATCGTATGGGTGCACGGCGGCTCCTTCTCCAGCGGGGACAAGACGTCGCCGGAGCTCGTTGACGAGTCCAACACCTTCGCGAAGAAGGGTTATCTCAACTTCTCGATCAATTATCGTCTCGAGCCCGGTGGCTGCTCGGCGTCCAGTCCTACCTCCGACTGCATCAAGGCGATCCAAGAGGCCACCGCCGACGCGCAGACAGCGGTGAAATTCCTCCGCTCGAACGCGAGTACGTACAACCTCGATCCCACCCGGATCGCGATCGGGGGTTCGTCGGCGGGCGCGATCACCGCGCTCAACGTGGGTTTCGGGACGTCGGAAAACTCCGCGGCGGCGGTGCGAGCTGCGGTGTCCCTCTCGGGCAGCTTCCTCGGCAATGGGTCGATAGGTCCGGGCGACGCGCCTTCCCTGTTGTTCCACGGCACCAGCGACACGATCGTGCCGTACGCGTGGGCGGTGAACACCTACAACGCGGCGCGAGCAGCCGGCCTCACCTCGTACCTGACGTCGTTCCAGGGCGACGGTCACGTGCCGTACGTCCAGCATCGCACCGAGATCCTCGACCAGACCTCGAACTTCCTCTACTGGGAGCTCAATCTCGCCAAGGCCCCGCAGTAGCCCACAGATCAGGGGGCCGCGGTTGTCGGCGCCGACGGGGCTTGGGCCAGTGTGACCGTGACGGTGTTTCGCTTGCCACCCTTGTCGACGTACGTGACCTGCACGCGGTCGCCCACCTTGGCTTGACGCAATGCGAGAAGGAGGTCCTCGGCCGTCTGCAATTGCCGGTCGCCGAACTGCACCAGCACGTCACCGGCGCGGATGCCGGCACGTGCAGCCGGGCTGTTCGGCGCAACCTGCTCCACGATCACGCCCGCGCTCACCGGCATGCCGAGTTGCTGCGCGATGTCCGGCGTCAACGTCGCGGGTTGCACTCCGAGGAACGCGTGCTCGACCCGGCCGTTCCGGAGCAGCTGGGTTACCACCGACGTCACCGTCTGGGCCGGAATCGCGAGCCCGATGGACACTGCGCCGACGGTGGGCGGGATGTACGCCGCGTTCATGCCGGCGACGCGGCCGTGCTCGTCCACCAACGCGCCGCCGGAGTTGCCCGGCGAGATCGGGGCGTCGGTCTGGATCAGATCGACGGTCGACGACGCGCCCGGCAATGTACGACCTATCGCCGAGACGATGCCCTGCGTCACGGTGTTCTGCAATCCCAGCGGGCTGCCGATTGCCATGACGAACGCGCCAACCGGTGGCTCGGCGGCTTCCCATGTTGCTGCCGGCAGGTTTGCGCGATCCGCGTGCAGCACTGCGACGTCCGAGTACGCGTCGGCTCCCAGGAGGCGTGCCGATGCGCTCTTGCCATCGGCGAATGAGACCGAGATGCGCGAAGCATTTGCGATCACATGATTGTTGGTGACGATTGTGCCGTTCGATGCCCAGACGATGCCGCTGCCGACGCCCGTGTCGGTGACGATCGCGACGACCTGAGGCTCGACGCGTTGCACCAGCGGTGGGATCTGATCGAACGTGAAGCCACCAGGAGATGTCGACGCATCCGGCCTGTTCGTCGAGCTCTTCGAGCTCGACGAGCATGCGCCGAGCACGAGCACCGCGAGCACGACATACACCGCAGCGGCCTTCAACGGGAGACGCATCAACGAGAGTGTTGACTCGCCGCTTCGCGGCGGAACCTACGCGTCCGCGTAGTTCGGACGCACGCACGTCACCCGAGATGTGATCGGATGTCGGTGATCACCGGGTCCGCGCAGCCGCTCGCAGGCTGATTCCCGGTGACGTCGCACACCGCCGCGGTAATTGTGTTCGCGGCTCCGATCACTGCTTTGGCGACGGCACTCTTCGGGTCCGACAGAAGCGTCGCGATCTCATCGGCGGTCTTTCCCGAGAGCACGCTGGGGTCGTAGGTCGCACCGTTGACGAGATACCGGCCGCCGAGGTCGATGAACGGAATCGTACCGGCCTTGGATGTGTAGGGCGGCGAGTCGTA
>DASQHW010000024.1:0-13447 GCA_035631895.1 Acidimicrobiia bacterium
GCGCTCTCCATCTCGATCTCGTCGACGTCGTACGGGAACGTGCCGTCGGCGATCATGGACGCGAAACGGTCGAACGTCTGGAAGTAGATGCGTTCGAGCTCACCGGACCGACGCGCGAGCGTCATCGGCTCCTCTCGTGACAACAGCCCGATCATCCGGCCGTCGCGACGAACAGGTACGCACTGCACGCGCACCCGCTCCTTGGATCCGAGCATCGGTGCGTCGGCGCGCACGATGTCACCCGACCGCCAGCATCGGGCGACGAGCGGCCGCTCCACCTCGTCGACGACGGTGCCGACGAGGTCCTGGGGGTAGTTCGTCTGGCCGGTGACCGGTCGCACCTGAGCCAGGATGACGAAGCGGTGCCCTTCCTCGCCGGTGATCGGCGCCAGGAGCAGCATGTCGGCGAAGGACAGATCGGCGAGCGGCCGCCACGTCGCAACGAGGCGGTCCATGTGCACGAGCTCGCGATCGGCAAGGGCCGTACGGGCCAGGGCCAGGTCGTCGAGCGTGCTCACGGGTAAATGCTAACGGCGGCCCTTCGGGCCCGAATCACGCATACAGGTAGTCACAGATCGCTGCCAGACCTCCGACGTCGCCGATGTCGTCCTCGAACGTCGGGATGCGTGCCACGACGTCCGGCACGCGGGCGAGCTCGACGCGGAGCTCTGCTTCTCGCATCGCTACGACCGAGAAATTGCGGAACGACTCTCCGATGGTGCGCAGGACGCGCGCTGTCCGCGCCGGGTCGCCGAGCGTCGGATCGCCGGTCGTCGCGAGCTCTGCGGCGATCGGCGCGGCATCGTCGATGCACGCGGTTGCGGCGCTCGCGCCGGCGGGATCGAGGAGATAGTCGGGCAACGTCTTGTTGAGCACGAGCGCGCCGAGGTGGAAGTCCCGAGCCGTGAGTGCCTCGCAGAACCGCTCGGCCTCGTGCAGGGGCGCGGCCTCGAGCGTCGTGACGACCGCGAACGTGGTGCGCCGATCGTGCAGCAACCGCTCGACGGCGTTCGCCCGCGCGACGAACCCGTCGTACATCGACTGGAAGTTCAGGAAGAACTCGGCGATGTCCTCGAGGAATTTGCTGCCGAGCACCCGATCGGCGATCTGGTAGAAGGGGCGGCTCGCGACGTTGAGGACGCGTGAACCGCGCTTGCCGCCCACCCGGTACGGGAGGGTGAGCCAGCGCAGCAGCCTGCTTCCGAAGAACTCCGCCATTCTCGCCGGGGCCTCGAGGAAGTCGATCGCGTTCCGCGTCGGTGGCGTGTCGACGACGATGAGGTCGTAGTCGCCGCTCGAGTGCAGCTCGAACAGGCGCTCCATCGCGATGTAGTCGTGGCTCTGCACGAAGCGGGCCGTGAGGTTGGCGTACAGGCGGTTCTCGAGGATCCGGTACGCGGTCTCCTCGTCCTTGGCGTGCCGCAGCACGAGGTCGTCCCATGACTGCTTGGTGTCCAGCATCGCGGCCCACAGCTCGCCGCGCGGCTCGATGCCGGCCGCCTTCAGTGTCTCGGGAGGCACCCGTCGGGCGAGGTTGCCGATGCCCTCCAGCCCCAACGCGGTGGCAAGCCGGCGCGCGGGGTCGACGGTGAGGACCAGCACCTTGCCGCCGAGCCGCACGGTTGCGCCGAGCGCGGCCGCGGCCGCCACCGACGTCTTGCCGACGCCCCCGGAGCCGCAGAACACCACGATCTCCTTGGCGGCGAGCAGCTGCTCGAGCGTCGTGGGGCGATCTTCGGACCGCCGCTTCGCGCTCACAACCCGAGTTCCTGCCCGAGCGCGTCGGCAACCATGCGCGTCACGCGCAAGCCGTGTGCCCGGACGAACATGTACGGCACGTACAGGAGCGGGAGGTCGACCTCCTCCCGCAAGTGCGTGAGGTGCACCGCCCGCGTGCGCCGGAGCAGGACCGCGAGCCGAGCCGCGTCGAGGACTTCCGTCGCTCCCCTGCCGACACGCGCGGTCAGCACGTCTCTCGCGGGCGGTACCCGCAACGCCTCGAATGTCGCTTCGTCGGTGTGCGTGAACAACTCGGGCAGCACCCGGTTGACGATCACCGAGCCGAGCGGCACCTTCACCTCGCGTCGTATCCGCTGCACGAGCTCGATCGTCTCGGCGACCGGCATCTCCTCGGGCGTCGTCACGATGTTGACTGCCGTCAGGCGGGGGTCGGCGAGGATCTCCGAGACCCATTGCGTCTGGCTGCGAAGCGGGCCGACGTCGACGAGGTCCTTGATCGCATCGGCGGCACCGAGCTGGGCCACGATGTGGCCGGTCGCGGCCGCGTCGACGACGACGAGGTCGTGGTCGGCACGCCCCTCGACCGACTCGCGAACCTCCCACGCGATCTTGCCGATCGTGAGGATCTCCTTCACGCCCGGCGCCGCGGTCGCGACGAAGTCGAGCACATGGGCGAGCGGTCCCAACCGGCCGAGCACCGGCACGCGCAGGTTCAGCCGCAGGTACTCCTGGAGGGACGCCTCGGTGTCCATCGCCATCGCGAGCACGCCGGGATAGATCTCACGCGGTTTGAACCCGACCGGCGACTGTTCGAACTGCGCCGGGACATCACCCTTGGCATCGACCTCGACGAGCAGCACGCGTTTGCCGATGTTGGCCGCCAGCAGCGCGGTCGCGGCCGCGATGGTGCTCTTGCCGACGCCGCCTTTTCCCGTAAAGAGCAGAAGGCGCCGGTCGAGCAGCCCGGGCGCGGGCTGGGTCACACCGTGCTCCGCGTCACCAACCCGAAGAACCGAAGCCGACCTTGCGGCCCCCTGCGTCGGCCGCGATCTCGACGTACGCGACTTTGTCGGTGGGTACGCCGACACGGCGTCCCTTGGTGTCGGTGAGCCAGAGGACCCCACCGGTGCCCGCGAACGCGCGCTCGACCGCCTGCGTGACGGCGTCGACCTCTTCCGCGGTCTCGATCGTCAGCTCGCGGGTTGTGTACACGACGCCGATGCGTACTTCCATGCGCGCACCTTAGTGGCTAGACGATTTTCAGCTCGGTGCGGTAGATGCGTTTCGGCGCCAGCTCGACGTCGATGCGTTCGGCAATCGATGCGAACACGAGCGAGGCCTCGTTGCCGGGATCCGAGACGACGATCGGCCGGCCGTTGTCGGCGCCCTCCCGGAGCTCGGGGACGAGCGGCACCTGTCCGAGGAGCGGCACGTCGAGCTGCCCGGCGAGCTCGCGGCCTCCGCCTTCACCGAACAGCGGGTAGGTCGTGCCGTGGTCGCACCGGAACCATGACATGTTCTCGATGACACCCATCACCTCGAGGTTCACCTTGCGTGCCATGTATGCGGCGCGCTGGGCGACCTTCTGCGCGGCCGGTTGCGGCGTCGTGACGACGAGCACCTCCGCGCGCGGCAGGAACTGCGCCATCGAGAGTGCGATGTCGCCGGTCCCGGGCGGCATGTCGACGATCAGGTAGTCGGGCTCGCCCCAGTGCACGTCGGTGAGGAACTGCTCGAGTGCCTTGTGGAGCATCGGCCCGCGCCACACCACGGGCTGATCGTCACGGGCGAAGAAGCCCATCGAGATGAGCGTGACGCCATTGGCGTCCGGCGGGACGATGACGTCGTCGATCACCGTCGGCGGGCGGTCGATGCCGAGCATGCGCGGCATCGAGAAGCCCCACACGTCCGCGTCCACCGCGGCCACTTTGCGACCGCGCCGGGCGAGCGCGACGGCGAGGTTGGTCGTGACCGAGGACTTGCCGACGCCACCCTTGCCCGAAGCGATCGCGAGCACGCGGGTCTTGGCGTCGGTGAACGGGTTCTTTCGGGTCTCGACACCGGCCCCACCTTGGAGGCGCTGTGCGAGCGCCGCGCGCTCCTCGTCGGTCATCACCGTGAGATCCACGTCGACGCGCGCCACGCCCGGGAGCGCGACGACGGCATCGGTCACCCGCCTGGTGATCTCGGCTCGGAGCGGGCACCCTGCGACGGTCAGCGCGACGGTGACACGGACCTCGTCACCCGCGACCTCGACGCCGCGGACCATCTCGAGCTCGACGATCGAACGATGAATTTCCGGATCCTCGACGGGCTCGAGCGCCTCCAGGATCTCGGCTTGGGTGGGCATTGCGCCTCCACGATCGGGTCGACTCCGGCGCCGGGGAATTTCCACTACCGGCGTAGGTACAATATCCCCGTGGACACAGGGGAGCTCGCTCCGGAGGAGTTCGCGGCGGCCGTCATCGCGGTCACGACGGCCTTCGGAGACCCGACTCGGCGCGACATCTACCTGTATGTCCGCGCCGCGTCCGACGGCGTGAAAGCCGCCGAGATCGCCGACCACTTCTCCGTGCATCCGAACGTGGCGCGTCACCACCTCGAGAAGCTCGCCGCGGGCGGATATCTGGACGTCGAGCTCGCGCGCCACGAGACGGCGGGCCGTCCGTCGAAGTGCTACCGCGTCGCGCGGAACGACACGCAGCTGTCCTTCCCACCTCGCCGCGACGACCTGCTGGCGATCCTGCTCGCGCGCGCGCTCGACAAGCTGCCGATCGACGAGGCGCGCGCGCTCGCAGAGGAAGTCGGCTACGAGTACGGGCGGGCGATCGCAGCCCGGATGGAGCCGTCCGAGGGCCACCGGTCGGTGAAGGCCGCGGTCGCCACCGTGGCGGACGCGTTGACGGCTCACGGGTTCGCGGCGCACGCCGAATCCCGCGGGCCCGCGCTGACCCTGGTGGCCGAGCACTGTCCGTTCGGCGACGCCGCGCGGCAGTATCCGCACGTGCTGTGCGCCGTCGACACCGGCATGGTGAAGGGGATGCTCGAAGGCCTCTACGGTGAGACGTCGCCGACGATCACCGAGAGCCGGCCGGGTGGCGACGAGCACTGTGTCACGCAGGTGTGACTCGGGCGTACCTGGACCACGCGTCAACCTCGCCCTTGCGTCCCGAGGCGCGCGCGGCGATGTTGCCGTTCCTCGAGACGTCGTTCGGTGACCCCGGACGCCTGCATGCGGAAGGCCGCGTCACGCGGTTCGCGCTCGAGCAAGCACGCGAGCAGGTCGCAACGTTCTTCGGAGCGCGGCCGCGGGAGGTGCTGTTCACCTCGTCCGGCACCGAGGCGGTCAACACCGCAATCTTCGGTGCCCAGGGTCACGTGGTGACGACTGCGGTCGAGCACTCGTGTGTCCGCGAGGCGATCGCGCGCGCGGCACCCGAGGTGACGGTCGTCGAGGTCGATCGCTCCGGCAGGTTCTCCGCGAAGGAGGTCGTCGACGCCGTGCGCGACGACACAGTGCTCGTCAGCGTGCAGCTCGCGAATCACGAGGTCGGGACGGTCCAGCCCGTGTCCGAGGTGTGCGAGGCGCTGCGTGACCGCCGGGTGCGCGTGCATGTGGACGCGTGCGCGGCGGCGGGTTACGTCCCCGTGGCGTTCGACGCCGACCTCTGCTCGGTGACGGCGCACAAGTTCGGGGGGCCGCTCGGCGCGGGGGCGCTGCTCGTGCGCCGCGGCATGCGCATCCCGCCCTTGCTGCTCGGGGGCGCCCAGGAACGAGCACGGCGCGGCGGTATCGAGAACGTGCCGGCGTGGGTCGGGTTCGGCGCCGCGTGCGCGGCGATCGACCTCGAGACAGAGAGCCGCACCATGCGCGAGTTGATTGCGACGGCCGCGGCGGTGTGCGAGAGCGTGCCCGAGGTGGAGCGCTTCGGGGACGGGTCGCTCCCGAACGTCTTGTGCCTGGGCGTGGGCGGCGTCGAGGCCGAACCGATCCTGCTGGCGCTCGATCAGCACGGGATCGCGGTGCATTCCGGATCTGCGTGCTCGTCGGAGACCCTCGAGCCGTCGCCGGTGCTCACCGCGATGGGCGTCGACGCCGAACGATCGCTCCGCGTGTCCGTCGGCTGGTCGTCGTCAGTCGCCGACGTGGAGCGTTTCGTCGAGGTGTTCCCGGGAATCGTCGAACGATTGAGGAGGTTGCGGACGTCATGACGGGAGTGCGAAGACTCAACCACGCGGTCCTCTACGTGCGCGATGCGCGCCGATCGGCTGCGTTCTATGCAGAAGCGTTCGGGTTCGAAGTACTCGCCGAGTACGGCGACGGCGCCGCGGTGTTCATGCGGGCAGCCGGGACGGACAACCACCACGACCTCGGTCTGTTCTCGCTCGGGCCCCAGGCGCCTCCGCCCCAACCGGGCAGAGTCGGGCTGTATCACCTCGCCTGGCAGGTCGACACCATCCACGACCTCGCCGAGATGCGGGGCCGTCTGGTGCAGATGGGCGCACTGGCCGGCGAGAGCGACCACGGGGTGAGCAAGTCGCTCTACGGCAAGGATCCCGACGGCATCGAGTTCGAGGTGATGTGGCAGGTGCCGAGGTCGGAGTGGGGCGACATGGAACACGATGCGATCACGCGGCGGCTGGACCTGGCCGCGGAGCTCGCCCGGCACGGCTGAAGGTTCGCAGCTAGATCCAGGGCGAGAGATCGACCGGCGACGTCGAGAGATAGTCGACCGAGGGCTCGAGCTCGAAGTACGGCTCCGGTGCGAAGCCGAACATGTGGGCGAAGATCAACGTGGGGAAGGTCTGCACCAGTCGGTCGAAGCTGCGCGTGTCCGCGTTGTACGCGACGCGAAGCTCCTGGATCCGATCTTCGATCTCCGAGAGCTCGTGCTCCAATGCGCGAAACGCCGGGTTCCAGCGAAGCTCCGGATGGCGATCCCCTGCCGCGATGACCTGACGCAGCACACCCTCGAGCGCCTGCTCGGCCACTGCCTGTGCGTCCGCCTCACGTCGCACCGCCATCGCCCTGAGATTGCACGATGTCGCGGTGTCGAGCAGGCGCGCGTCATGCGGCCCCTGACGGCGCACCGTGTCGACGAGCGTCGGGACGAGCATGTGGCGTTCGCCGAGCGCGGCGTCGAGCTCGTGCCATCCGCGCAGGACACGCGTGCGCAACGTGGTGAAGCGCGTGTACGCGGCGAGCATCACGGCAATCACTGCCAGGGCGATCACGCTCGCGAGCAGCAAACCCCACATGGCGCGATATTACGCATGTCGTGCACACCGGTGATAGCTGGTAAAAGCGCCCTGAACACGCACCGGCCCGTCAGTGCTGCCGCCACGCGTCCTTTTGCCGGGTGCGTTCACGCACGACGTCCGGGAGACGCTTGCGCGCGATGTCGGCGACCGACACGTGCTCGAGCACGTCCCGCAAGCTCGCGCGCAACGCGACCCAGACCTCGGGCAACTTGGCGGCCGCGCCGCCGTACTCGAGCGCGTCGGGTCGTACACCCTGCACGGCCGCGAGTGGGCCTTCCACCGCGCGCAGGACGTCCGCGACGGTGATGTCGGCGGCCGGACGGGCGAGCTGGTAGCCACCGTCGGCGCCCCGCCGCGTCCGCACGATCCCGGCGCGGCGCAGCTCCGTGAGGATGTTCTCGAGGAAGTTGTGCGGAATCCCCTGGCTCCGGGCGAGCTGCTCGCCCTTGACCGGCTTGCCGCCGGACTCGGCGGCTGCCAGCTCCACCGCCGCCCGCACCGCGTAGTCCGCCTTGGCCGTGATCCGCATCGCATGATTCTCGCGGACGCCGCCGGGCCGGGTGGCCCCTCCGACAGTCGCCGGCCGCTCAGCGTTCGCGCTCTTCGACCTCGACCTTCCGCATCACGTCGCCGACCTGGGTCGATTCCGCCACGTCCTGACCCTCGATCACATAGCCGAACAGGTTGTAGCTGGGCGCCAGCTTGCTCGTGCAGTCGTCGATGCAGATGAAGAACTGCGAGCCGTTCGTGTCGGGACCGGCGTTCGCCATGGCGACCGCGCCGCGCGTGTACTGACCCTTCACGGGCTCGTCCGCGAACTTGTAGCCCGGGCCGCCGCGGCCACTGCCCTCGGGGTCGCCTCCCTGGATGACGAACTCGGGGACCACACGGTGCCAGGTGAGCCCGTCGTAGTACCCCTGGCGAGCGAGACCGATGAAGTTGTTCACCGTGTTCGGCGCCAGCTGCGGGTCGAGATCCATCACGATGGGACCGCGATCGGTCGTGATCGTGACGCGGTAGATCTTCGACGCGTCGGTCTGGGATTCGGGCTGCTTGGGCATGAGGCTCCTATGGTTTCGGTGTGACGTGAGCGGCCGTCGCGGCGTCGGCGAGCACCTTGAGCACCTGTGTGCGCAGTGGATGGTCGGGGGGCGCGAGCGAGACGAACTTCTGTAGGGGGACGACCGCGTCGGCAGGCCGCTGCTCGACCTTATAGAGCATGTACCCCTTGAAGAAGTACGCGTCGAGATATTTCGGGTCGAGCGCGATCGCCTTGTCGAGGTCCTCGGTCGCCCGGTTGACGAGCGTGGCCCGGCCGGCCGTGTCGGCGACCTGGCCGGCGACGAGCGCACTGATCCAACCGCGATACGCGAATGGCTCGGGCTGCTTGGGGTCGACGGCCGCGGCCGCGGTGTACTCCAGGATCGCCTGCCGCAGGTTCTGCTGCTGGAGCGCCGAACGCGCGGCGTCGATATGCGCCTCGTAGCTGTTCGGATCGAGCGTGACCGGTGACCCGACCGCGTTGTTTCCGGTCAGCGTCTGGCCCGGGCGCCGTTCGCCGACCCCGCGAGCGAGCAGGAACGCGGCCAGCACGCAGAACACGACGATGCCGACCGCCGTAATAACGCGCAGTCGCCTCGGACCGGGCGTTGCGCGCGGTACACCGTCATCCAGCGACCGAACGACCGCCGCAGCCCGTGCGGTGTAGTCGTCGTGCAGTGTCCGGTACGTGTCCGGATCGACGTTGCCGGCGAGGAGCTCCGCCTCCAGATCGTCGAGCGAACGCAACAAGAAGTCGCGTTCGGCTTCCAGCTGCTCGCGATCCATCGTGTTCGTCACCCGTCGTGTCCACGCACTGCCGAGACGATGGCTTCGTCCTCGGGCGTCGCGTGGAGTCGGGGTGTGCGGCTCCAGCGCCGCACTGCAAGGGCGACGCCGGCCAGGCCGAGGAACAGCGCGACCGTGGGTACCACCCACGCCACCAAACCGATGCCCGAGTTCGCGGGCGTGCGCAGCACCTTCTCGCCGTACTTCGAGACGTACACGGCGCGAATCTCGGCATCACTCTGTCCTGCCGCGATCCGGCGCGGGATGTCGTCGCGGATCGCGCGCGCCGACACCGAGTTGCTGTCGGCGACCGACTCACCCTCGCATTCCGGGCACGCGAGCTCGTGCGCGAGCCGGTCGGCGCGAGCCCGCGGCGAGTGACTCGGCTGCGAGCGCGTCACGAGCACGACGAGCGTGAGCACCACGACCGCGAGCAGCAGCACCCAGAGCCAGGACTTGCGGCTCACCCGCACTGCCTCCCGGTGCGCGCGGCGAGCAGCCACGTATCGAGTGCGGCCTGCGTCGACGGTCCGGACGCGCCGCACACGAGCACCCCGTCGGGTGAGACGACGAACGTCTCGGGCTGACCCACCGTGCCGAAGTCGAGCGACGCTTGGTCCCCGCCGCGGAGTGCGACCGGCCACGTCAGCTTCTCGGCCGAGACGTAGCCGCGTACCGCATCTTCCTCGTCCTGGCGGACGATGCCCACCATGGCGAAGTCACGATCGCCCTTGTGTTCGTCGTAGAACGCCTGCAACGCGGGGGCTTCCTGCCGGCACGGGATGCACCAGCTGTTGAAGAAGTTCACGACGTAGGCCTTGCCCCGGAGCGAAGCCGCATCGATCTTCCTGCCGTCGAGCGACGTGACGCTGAAGTCGGGCACCGCCGCGTGCTCCTGCACCAGGCGCGGCACCGACGGCTCGCTGCGGTGCTGCACCGCCAGGACGACGCCGAAGGCAACCAGCACCGCGCCGACCATCAACGCGATCCACCGCGGACGCACGCGCATCAGGACGTGACCTCGACAAGCGGCGCCTGCTGCTCGTCCCCCGGCGGTGCGGCGAGGATTCCCCGCTCGCGTACCCGTCGCCGCCGGGCCGGCACGAGCGCCACCGCGGTGCCGATCACCATGATCAGACCGCCGATCCACAGCCACATCACCATCGTGCCGACCTGCACGCCGATGGTGACCCGTCCGGAGGTCGGCGACGAGACGAGCGTCAAGTACCAGTCGCGCCACGGTGTCGTCTGGATGGACGGCGTGCCGATGCCTTCGGCGGCGTTCGGGAACGACGAGATGGCGGGCGCGAACGAGCCGACGCCGGCAATGTGCACACGCGCCTTGATCGTTGTCTTCTGCGACGACTGCTCGACGACGCGGTCGAGGAACGTCACCTGGTGGCCGCGCACGGTTGCGGACTCACCCGGGTTCAGCTGCAGCTCGCGCCTCGTCGTCCAGCCGGCGGTCGTGGCGAGCGCGACGGCGATCACGACGACACCGAGGTGCACGAGCAATCCCCCGTAGAGCCGGGGATTCCCGCGCACCGTCTGCACCGTGGCGCCCGGCAGTCCTTCGTCCTTGTGCACGCGCCGGCGCGCTCGCACCCCGATGATCGCCGAACGACCGATGCTCGCGACCGTGAAGGCGGCGAGCGCGAACGCGAGGACGTTCGCGATGCCGCGCGCTCCCGCGGCGACTGCGATCACGAGCGTGAGGCCCCCTGCCCACGCCGGGACCAGCAACCGGTTGCGCAGCAGCTCCCCACTCGCCGCGCGCCACGGCAGTGCCGGCCCGATCGCCATGAGGAACAGCAACGCGATGCCGATGGGCACGCCGAGTCGCTCGAAGTAGGGCTCGCCCACGGTGATCTGCTTGTTCTGCAGCGCCTCGACGAGCAACGGGAAGACGGTGCCGGTGAGCACCACGAGCGCGAACCCCGCGAACAACAGGTTGTTGAGGAGGAATGCGGCTTCACGCGACACGGGCGAATCGATCCGGCCCGGGGCGCGCAACTTGTCGCCACGCCAGGCGACGAGACCGACCGCGGTGAACGCGCAGATGCCGAGGAACGTGAGCAGCCACGGCCCGATCGCAGACTGCGAGAACGCGTGCACCGAGTTGATGACGCCCGAACGCGTGAGGAAGGTGCCGAGGATCGTCAAGCAGAAGGTCGCGAGGACGAGCGAGAGGTTCCATACGCGCAACATCCCGCGGCGTTCCTGCACCATGACCGAGTGGATGAACGCGGTGGCGGTCAGCCAAGGGAGGAACGAGGCGTTCTCCACCGGGTCCCAGCCCCAGTAGCCGCCCCAGCCGAGCACCGCGTAGCTCCACCATGCGCCGAGCACGATCCCCGCGGTCAGGAACCCCCACGCGATGAGCGTGGTACGGCGGACGTCGGCCAGCCAGCCCTCTCCGAAGCGCGCGGTGACGAGTGCGGCGACCGCGAACGAGAACGGGATCGTGAAGCCGACCAATCCGGCGTACAACGCCGGCGGGTGGATGGCGACCAGCGGATGGTTCTGCAGAAGCGGGTTCGGGCCACGACCGTCGAGCGGCACCGCCCCGGTCACCTGCTTGAACGGGTTGGCGGCGAAGAGCATCAGCGCGAAGAAGAACAACAGCACCGTGAACTGCACGACGGTTGCCCAGGCAACGAGCGGGTCGTCTGCCCGCCCACGGAACCGCCACGCCGTCGCCGCGACGTACACCGCGAGCAGGAGGCCCCACAACAGGATCGATCCTTCGAGCGCGGCCCACGCAGCCGTGAACGTGTACAGCCCGGGGGTCGCGCGCGCGACGTTGTCGGCGACGTACTGCAACGAGAAGTCGTGCGCGAACAGCGCGGACTCCATGACCACGAACGCGCCGACGGCGGCGAGCAGCACGAGGACGACATAGCGGCGTCCCAGGTCGAGCAGGCGCGGCCGGTTCCGGACGATGCCGGCCGCGGTGGTGACGACGCCGAGCGCGGAAGCCGCGGTACCGATCGTGAGCAGGCCGTAGCCCAGCTGCGCTCTCATTTGAGGGGATCGGGCGGGCAGGTGGCGGTCGCGCTCTTGGGTGGCACGTAGTTGTTGTCGTGCTTGATCAACAGCCTGCTCGAGTCGAACGTCGCCGAGTCGCGCTCGCTCCAGTGGCCCTCGGCAACAACCGGGGCGCAGTCCTTGAACAGCGACGGCTCACCGCCCGTGTGGTGGACACGCACTGTCGCCCCGCCTTCGTAGAGCTCGAAGTCGACGCCGTCGGCCCGATGGCGGATACTCGCCGCCACGACCCCGCCTCCGATACGCATCGACCGCGTGCCGTCGTTGTGCTCGTCGTGCACGGCCTGCGACACGGTCTTGAAGAACACGACATTGCGCTGCAGCAACACGACCATCCAGATCACCGCGCCGACGCACAGGAGGGCGATGATCCCGTAGCGAAGCCTCATGCGCGGTCGTCGTCGGGGAACGCGCGTTGCAGCCGCCGGATCCGTTGGCGGATCCACACCGTGTACGCACCGAGCGCGCCCGCCACGATCGCGTACCCGGCGACGACGAAACCCCAGTTGTCGTTCATACCGTGACCACCTCGTCGGCGCGGACGCGCTCTTCGATCGCACGCTGCAACGCGCGCTCCTCACGTCCCTCTTCCAGCTGCGCGAGCTGGAAGCGCTGGAGCACGAGGTAGCCGTAGAGCATCGTGAAGGCCGCCACTGCCAGCAACAACGTGAAGGCCATCGACCCGTTGACCTTGACGTCGAGCTTCTCGTTGAAGACCGTGCCCTCCTGGTGCAGTGTCTGCCACCACGAGACCGAGAAGTGGACGATCGGCATGTCGGCGGCAGCGATCAGCGCTGCGATCGCGCACCGATTGCCGCGCTCGTCGGCAGTCGCGCCCGTGCGGCGCAGTGCGAGATAGCCGAGGTACAAGAAGAACAAGATCGCGGTGCTCGTGAGCCGTGCGTCCCACTCCCACCACGTGCCCCACGTCGGGCGTCCCCACAGGGACCCGACCACGAGCATCAAGGCGGTGAACAGCACGCCGACCTCTGCCGACGCGCCGGCGAGAAGGTCCCAGGACGCGTGACGCGTGCGCGGGAGCAGCCAAAGCACGGATGCGATCGCAGTGACGCCGAACGCGAGGTACGCGAGCCACGCGCAGGGAACATGGAGGTACAACAGGCGGACCGCTTCACCGCCCTGGTTCACGCGCGGCGGCGTGACGTACAACGCGAGGAACGCGGTGGCGGCAAGAGCGACAACCGTCGCGCCGAGAAAGAGCCTCCTCACGCTTCCTCCAGCAACGGTCCGAACACCATGACGCCGGCCGCCACCGCGAGCACCGCGAACGCCGTCAGCAGCTGTACCCAGGGCCATGCGTCGTGCGGCGCGCCGTCGATCGCGGGTTGGAACGCCCGCGTGCCGCCGAGCATCACGGGTGTGACCGCCGGCAGCACGAGAAGGGGAATGAGCGTCTCGCGAGCGCGCAATCCTCCGGCCAACACCCCGTAGACGGTACCGGTGGCAGCCAGTCCGATGGTGGCGGCCAGCGCCGCGCAGCAGAGGATCAGCGCGTCGTGGAGCGCCACGTCGTACAGGACGACGACGACGACACCGAGCACGATCTCGA
>DASQHW010000025.1:0-10832 GCA_035631895.1 Acidimicrobiia bacterium
AGGCTGCGAACAGGTTGTCGATTGCTTCGCAGACGTTCTTGTGCGCGATGTATCCCGGCGCACTCACGTACCACAGCACCCGCGTGCCCGCTCTTGCGAGCGCGGTGCGCGCGAAGGCCTGGATGTCGACGCGCGCGAGACGTTTCTTGTAGTCGACCCAGTCCACCCGCTCGGGCCCGGCGAAGGTCGGGTAGACCACTTCGTCGAGGTCCTTCGGCGCGAGGCGATGCACCGAGGGGCCGACCTGGTCCGGGCAATACACCACGAGGTCCCCCGGATGGGCGTCGGATCGCAGGACCGACGCGACGGCACCCGCCTGAGTTCGTTGCGTCACCACGTTGCGCACACCGCCCGCGAAGCCGAGCAGGACGGTCAACGCAGCGGCGCCTGCGAGCACTCGCGGATCGCGCAGGGTGGTGAACCCCCGTGCGACGAGGAGCACGAAGAACGGGAACACGAGTGCGCTGTAGCGCGACTGGAACGCGCCGCCGGCCAAGTAGTTGAGCGTGAGCGCGACGGCGAGGCCCACCCCGCCGACGAAGGCGATGACATGCACCTCGCGCTGCGGCAGCACGTCGACCTCGATGCGCCTGTTGTCGAGCGCACGCCCGAAGGTTCCGAGCAGCAACAGCGGAAAGAGCATCAGGAAGAGCAGCCAGCCCTCCTGTACCTCGATCCCGTACCCGGCGCCGCCGGCGAAGTCTCGAATCGTGTAGCCGAACGGCAGCGCCGGGAGTATCGGCGTGCCCCACGGCGTGCCCGTGTGGATCCCCTGATAGACGAACGTCGGCAGCCACGGCAGGAACGCGGCACACCCCGCAGCCGTCGCCACCAATAGGCGGCGTGCCGCCTCCCGATCCCTGTCGCGCCACATCATCCAGAGCAGCACGACGCCGACGACGGGGAGGAGGTAGAAAGACCAGTACTGCGTGTACAGGGCGAGCGCGACGACGAGACCGAAGAGCGCCGCCCGCCCGTTCGTCGGTCGGTCGACGACACGCTGGAAGGCGACGATGCCGCACGCGATGACAAGGATCTCGAGCGCGTACATACGCGCCTCGGTCGCGTAGCGAATCGCGTACGGATTCGAGAGCATGATCATCGCCGACAGCCACGCGAGCCGCCGGCCGCCGAGTCGCCTGGCCGCGAACCACGTCGCGACGACTGCGCCCAGCATCAGGACACCTGACATCGAACGCACTGCGACATCGCCGGAGCCGAACACGGCCGTCCAACCATGGAGGAGCAGGTAGAACAGCGGTGGCGCGCCGTCGTGGCGCAACGCGTCGAACAGGTCCGGCAACGGCAGGCGTGCGATGTTCACGGACAACGCTTCGTCGAGCCACAGATCCGAACGCGTGTAGAAGTAGAGGAACAGTCCTCCGAGGAGCACGGCGACCGCGGGGACGATCAGGACGCGGGTGCGTGGCTCCGAGACCGGTGACGGCCGCACGGGCTCCCGTGCAGGCGCGTCGGAGAGTGCCGTCACGAGCGGGAACGGTAGCGGCCGCTGCTCCTCAAGAGCGGATCATCGGCGTGACGTCGCGCGCGAACGCCTCGAGACTCTCCGACGACGGGAAGTCCCGGAACCAGAGCACGAACTCCCGGCACCCGGCATCGACGAACGCCTGCACCTTCTCGGCGACCTGCTCCACCGTGCCGACCAGGTTGTCACGCACATAGTCAGCGTGTGATCCATCACCACGCCACAGTGAGCCGCCGGCCGGCGAGTCCAGCCACGTCTGCATGTCTGCATCCGTGTCGAAGATGCGACAGTCAGGGCCATGCGTGCGGACGATCGAGTCGAAGTCGCGGCCGACCTCCTCGCAGTACCGGCGGAGCAGGCCGGACTTGCGCGTGAAGCCCTCGAGCCCGGTTTGCCAGTTGGTCTTGTCGGCGTGCCGCGCTTCGATGCGCAACGTGACCTTCTCGCCGCCGCCGCCGATCCAGATCTCGGGCAGCTGCTGCAGCGGCTTGGGATCGCAGTAGGCGCCGTCGAACGTCAGGTGCTTCCCCTGGTACGTCACGGTCTCCTCGGTCCACAGGCGCTTCACGACCTCGACGGTCTCTTCGAGGATCTGCAGGCGCACCGGCGGGCTCGGGAACGGATACCCGTACGCCTGGTACTCGCGCTCGTACCATCCGGCGCCGAGCCCGAGGATCAGCCGGCCGCCCGAGAAGACGTCGACGCACGCCGCTTCCTTCGCGAGCAGGCCCGCGTTGCGGTACGCCGAGCACGTGACCATCTGCCCGAGCTTGATCGTCGACGTGTGCTGCGCCACCGCCGCGAGTGTCGTGAACGCTTCGAAGACATGGGTGGGCTCGCGCGTCGGCACGGTCTCGACATGGTCGTACACCCACAGGTGGTGATATCCGAGCCGCTCGGTGAGCTGTGCGAGCTCCGTGGTACGTGCCCACGCCTCGGCGGCAGGCCATCCCTTGTACTCGAGCTTCCAACCTTGCGGCACGAACGCGCCATATCGAAGTTCCGTCACTGCACGTCCCTGCTTCCCCGGTCGACTCCACGCTCCGCTCCCCTACGGTCGCTTCGCTGTCGTCTCCCCTGCGGCACGAACGCGCCCCATCGCAACGGTGCGTTCACAGCGTGGCTTCTTCGTTCTTGTAGTCCCAGTACTGGATCTCGAGCATCATCGGCAGGAGGTACTTCACGTAGATGCTCGTGATCGCGAGCATCCCGTGGTCTTCGGTCTTCTTGTCGATGATGTCGACCCGGTCGTCGCGCGCCTGCCATGTCTTCGCGCGGTCGAGGATGTCGTCGAGCTCGGACTCGGCACCGACCGAGAGCCCGAAGTGATCGAGACGCGGGCAGGTCATCGACGAGCCGTCGTCCTCGGCGATGAGGAACAGGAACTGCTCGATGTTGTGCACCTGGAACACCTGGCGCTTGCGGTCGATCGTCATCATGGGGATGTCGAAGAACCCGAAGACGTCGGCATAGAAGTCGGCGCGGAGCTTCCGGTGCTCGTCGTCGAGCTCACCGGCCGGAAGGCTCATCGCCACGTGGTTGAACCGTGGTTTGCGAGAGGTGAATGCGGGGCCCGTCGTCATCAACCCTCCGTTCTCGGGACGATCATCGCCTTGGCCGCCAGCTCGCCTTCGTGGAGCCCGACCGCGGTGTCGAGCAGGCGGTTCAGCGGAAAGTCATCCTGTTCGACGAGCAGGTCGTTCGGCATCTTGCCGGACGCGAGCAGCTCCAGCGCACGCGGGAACCCGTCGTCGTCGTACACGAACGCGCCCGTGACCACCAGCTCGTTCAACAGGATGCGGTTCGGGTCGAACTTCGGCCGCGCCATGCCCGCGCCGACCAGCACCAGCGTGCCGGCGCGCTTGAGCTGCGCGAGCGCCGACTCCTGGGCACGCCCGTTCCCCGAGCACTCGAGGGCGACATCGAACGGCTCGTCGACCATATCGTGCGGCCATTGCGGCGTGGTGAGGTCTTCTGGTGCGACCGTCCGCGCGCCGAGGCGTTCACACAGCTTGCGGCGGCGTTCCTTCGGTTCGCTCACGACGATGTCGTCGATACCCAGCGCACGGAGCGCGGCCACGCTGAGGAAACCGATCGGGCCGCCGCCGGTCACCAGCCACCGTGTCCCGGGCCGTGCGCCCCCTCCTCGCGTGATGCCGTGCAGCGCGACGGCGAGCGGTTCGGTCAGCGCGGCGTGCTTCAGAGACAGCTCGTCCGGCACTCGGAGCGCCTCGGCCGCGCTGACCGTCGTGTACCCGGCGAACGCACCCTGCCACTCGCTCTCACCCGTCCCGGTTCGGCCGCGTTCCGCGCAGAGCGACGTGCGGTGCGCGAGGCAGTACTCGCACCGGCCGCACTTCGGCGAGGGGCCGCCCACCACGCGGTCGCCGATCTGCCAGTCGTCGACGCCGTCACCGATCGCGACGACCGTGCCGGAGAATTCGTGCCCTTCGATGGCGCCGGTGCGTCCGCCCCACTCCAGCAGAAAGTGCAGATCGGACCCACAGATGCCGCAATGGCTCACTTCGAGCAACAGCTCGCCGGGCCCCGGCGCCGGCGTGGGGCGGTCCTCGACGGCGACGTCGCGCAAGCCCATGAACACGGCGACGGGCATCGTCGGGGGAAGCGCGTGGTCCGTCATGGAGGCCCTGTTCTCTGCCGGCATGCACCTCAGCGTCGCCCGAACCTGACACGCACGTCAACTGTAGGATCGCGCGCCGGAGCCCGAGGACGGTGAGGAGTGCCAGTGGGTGCAGACGTGGTCATTCGCGGGGGCACGGTCGTCGACGGAACCGGCGCACCCGCACGCAGTGCCGACGTCGGCATCACCGACGGCGTCATCACCGAGATCGGTGACGGCCTCAGCGGCGCGCACGAGCTCGACGCCGGCGGCCATGTCGTCACTCCGGGATTCATCGACATACACACGCACTATGACGCGCAGGTGTTCTGGGATCCCGCGCTCACACCGTCGTCCTGGCACGGTGTGACGAGCGTCGTCGCCGGGAACTGTGGCTTCTCGATCGCGCCGGTACGACCCCGACACCGGGAGCTTCTCGTGCGCACCCTGCAGCATGTCGAGGACATGGCGCCCGACACGTTGTTCGAGGGCGTGCCGTGGGACAACTTCGAGAGCTTTCCGCAGTATCTCGATGCCATCGAGCAGCGCGGCACGCTGCTCAACTACGCGTGCTACGTCGGGCACACCGCCGTCCGGATCTTCGTCATGGGCGAGGAGGGGTACGAACGCGCCGCGACCGACGACGAGATCCGCGGCATGCAGCGCGTCATCGCGGAAGCGATGCAGGCCGGCGCGGCCGGGTTCGCCACCAGCTCATCACCGACGCACAGCGGTGCCAACGGGCGTCCGGTCCCTTCGCGCGTTGCGGATCTCGACGAGGTACGGGCGCTTCTCGAGCCGCTGCGCGATGCGCACAAGGGCGTCATCGCGTTGCTGCCCGGCGAGAAGGTGAAGCACGACGACGTGTACGACCTGCAACGTCACGCGCATCGACCCGTGACGTGGACGGCGCTCCTCACCGTCAAGGGCTATCCATGGCACGTGAAGATCATGGCGGCGAACAAGGCGGCGCGCGCCGAAGGTGTCGAGGTGTGGCCACAAGTGTCGTGCCGCCCGCTGACGTTCCAGATGAACATGCGCGAGCCGTTCACGCTGAACATGCGCAGCTCGTTCCAGGAGCTGATGGACCGGTCCATCGAGGAACGCATGGCCGCATATCGTGATCCGGCGTGGCGCGCGCGGGCGTGGGAGGAGCTGTCCGGGCGGAAAGGCGCGCTCCCGCTCAACTTCGAAGCGTTGGTCGTCGCGGAGTCCAGCGCGCACCCTGAGCTCGTCGATCGCAAGGTCACGGATCTTGCGATCGAGCGCGGCTGCACACCGCTCGACGTCATGCTCGACCTGTCGCTCGACGAGCGTCTCGAAACGCGCTTCTGGAGCGTGCTCGCGAACAACGATCCCGAAGCGATCGCAGAGCTGCTCCCCGAGGACACCGTGCTGCTGGGTCTTGCGGACTCGGGCGCGCACGTGAGCCAGCTCTGCGATGCGTGCTTCGCGACGGACCTGCTGGGCAACTGGGTACGAGACAAGCAAGTCATGCCGATGGAGCACGCGATCTACAAGCTCACCGGCGAGCCGGCCTCCGTCTTCGGTCTGCACGACCGCGGCACGCTCGAGGTCGGCAAGGCGGCCGACGTCGTGGTGTTCGACGACCAGACGGTCGCGCCGGGACCGCTCCGGCGCATTCGCGACTTCCCCGCGAACGGCGAGCGGCTCGTGGCCGACCGTCCCGTCGGTGTCCGCCATGTCATCGTGAACGGCACCGTGATCCGCGAGGACGGCGCACCGAACGACGACGCGCTCGCGGCGCGCCCCGGGAAGCTGCTCCGGTCGTAGCGCGTCGAACCGTTGGCCGAACCGATCCGTAGTCATCGTCACAGGAAGCCCGGACGAGTTTCGTCGATCTGGTCGCCGGGCTCTTAGGGTCTCGGGTGTCGCGTTTGTCGAGCTGAAGGGTGTGGGGTGACTCGCCGGTTGGTGGTCGCGGTGGCGTTCCTGCTCTGCGCAGTCTTCGGGGCCGCGTGCGCGTCCGGCTGGCCTGCGTATCACGGGAACCCAGCCCGTACGGGCGTCGACGCGGTCGACCGCGGGATGTTGCCGATCAAGCAGGCCTGGCGGGCGGGACTGGATGGCAAGGTGTACGGGCAGCCGCTCGTGTGGGCGGGTCGTGTGCTGGCCGCGACCGAGAACAACACGGTGTACGCGCTCGACGGGCACGACGGTCGTGTGTTGTGGTCGCGCCATCTCGGGACGCCGGTGCGGAACGTGGTGGCGCAGGTGGGCTGCGGCAACATCGACCCGCTCGGCATCACGTCGACACCGGTGATCGACACTTCGACGCACCGAATCTTCGTGGTCGCTGCGATCCAAGATGCCAACAAGGTGATCCACCACCAACTCGTCGGTTTGGATGTGTTGAGCGGTGCCGTTCGGGTATCGGCAAACGCGGATCCGGGTGGCGTGCAGAATCCGTTGTACATCCAGCAGCGGGCCGCCCTCGCGCTCGGGAACGGTCGGGTGTATGTCGGTTACGGCGGATACTCGGGTGATTGCGGCCCGTATCACGGGTGGCTGGTGTCGCTCACGGAAGCGGGCCGCACCAAGTTGGCATTCGACGTCACTCCCCATTCCGGCGCCGGCGCGATCTGGGCACCAAGCGGCCCCGCGGTCGACGCCCAGGGCAACGTGTACGTCGCGACGGGGAACCCGAACGCGGTCCCCGCAACAGGCGACTACGGCGAAAGCGTCCTGAAGCTCGGTCCGACGCTTCATGTGCTGCACAACTT
Source organism: Acidimicrobiia bacterium (assembly GCA_035631895.1). GTDB lineage: Bacteria > Actinomycetota > Acidimicrobiia > IMCC26256 > PALSA-610 > DASQHW01. The sequence continues at coordinate 6,851 of DASQHW010000025.1, forward strand.
CTCCGGGTCGAACGCGATCGACGATCAGGACCTCGGCTCAGTCGGTCCCGCGCTGCTCGGCTCCGGCATGCTGTTCCAGATCGGAAAGCAACGCGTCGGATACCTCCTCAGGACGACCGACCTGTCGAAGCTGCAATCGTTGACGGTCTGCAGCGGAGAGGCATTCGGGGGCACCGCTTTCAATGGCGCGCATCTCTATGTGCCGTGCCTGGAGCACATCCGGGAGGTGAACATCAACGCCGCCGGCCACTCGATGTCCTTGGGCTGGGCGGGCCCACCCACAACCAGCGCCGGGCCACCGATTCTCGCAGGCGGCATCCTCTGGTCGATCGACGTCGCGAACGCGAGGCTCTATGGCCTCGACCCCTCGACTGGCACGACAGTGACCACGATGACGCTCACCAGCGTGCCGCACTTCGCGTCACCATCGGCGGCCCTCGGTCTCCTGCTGATCGGCACGGACACCGGCGTCACCGCACTCGCCGGCCCGGCCGGACCGCCCCCACACGCCTGAGCGCGCCGGCCGTCCGTGCATGGCAATCGCGCGCGTCTGCGGTCGCGTGCTCGCTACCGCGTTGTCGCCGGTGAGGTCTCGAGACACTCACGAAAGAACTCGAAGAGCCGTGGGAAGAAGTGCGCGGCGACGGACGGGAGGGCGATGCACCCGTGTGGTGTGTCGGGGTAGACGAGCAGCTCGGTCCGATTGGCGGCGACTTCCCAACGTGCCGCCATGAAGAGGGTGTCGTCGAGAAGATGGTCGTGGGTGCCGACGCAGAACAGCGCAGGCGGCAGCCCGCGAAGGTCGGCGTAGAGCGGTGAGACGTCGGGCTCGCGGCGCTGCTCGTCCGACATCCCGGGGAGGAAGAGGTCGAGCGGGAAGCCGGTGCCATCCAGGATGTCGGTTCCCGGCGCGATCGCCACACCGCGCTGACTCGGAGTGCGCGACAGGTCGTACGCGCCGAACACGAGGTTCGCGCCGAGGAAGCGATCGACGGCCCGATACTTGTCTCGCATCCGCGGCAACGTGACCGCGGCGAGGTGCGCGCCGGCCGACTCGCCGCCGATCAGCAGTCGGTCGGCACCGAACTCGTCCGCCGCGTGCTCGAGCAACCAGCAGGCCGCAGCCTCGCAGTCGTCGGGGCCCGCGGGATACGGGTGCTCCGGCGCCAGGCGGTAGTCGACGCTCACCACTGCGAGAGCGCACGTGTCGACAATGATCTCGTGGAGCTGATCCATCATCTCGGGTGAGCCCGCCATCCACGCGCCACCATGGATGTGCAAGAGCACGCCTGCCGGCTGCTCGTGCGTGAACGTGCGCAGGCGGATCGGCCCCGCGGGGCCCTCGATCGTGCGGTCCTGGGCCCGATCCGAAGGCGCACCGCCCAGTTGCATGCGGCGGTGTGCCGCGACCTGTTCCGCGACCGGCATCGTCGTCGTGTCGGCTTCGTGCCACGGGACTGTCGCGATGAATGTCGCTGCCTCATCCCCGAGCCGTGGGCGAAGTACGTCGATCTCGTCGTCCCAGAGCCTCACGGCCGGCGAGCCTACGCCGAGTTCTGCGCCCCGGAGAAGGGTCGCAGCTCGGTGCGCATGTCGGGCGGGATGGTTAGTGTCGCCGGCATGAAAGCCGCTGTGCTCGAGTCCATCCCGGGTGAGCTGGTCGTCGACGACGTGCAGATCGGGACGGTCGGCCCGCACGAAGTGTTGGTGCAGACGGCCGCCGCGGGATTGTGTCACTCCGATCTGCACTTCATGGAGGGCAAGTATCCGGCGCCGGTGCCGACCGTGCTCGGCCACGAGTCCGCCGGCGTCGTGGAAGCAGTGGGATCAGAGGTTTCCTACCTGCAGCCCGGCGATCATGTCATCTCCTGCATCAGCGGCTTCTGTGGCGCATGCCGCTATTGCCTCATCGGGCGCCCGAACCTCTGCGACAGAGTTGGGCTCGCAGCCGATCCGGCCGGCCCCCCGCGACTTCGCCGAGGCGACCAACCGCTCTTCCAGTTCGCGGACTTGTCGAGCTTCGCCGAACAGCTGCTCGTGCACGAGAACATGCTCGTGAAGATCCGACCCGACATGCCACTCGACAAGGCGGCGCTCATCGGTTGTGGCGTCACGACCGGCGTGGGCGCGGTGTTGAACACTGCGAACGTCCGGCCCGGCGAGGTCGTCGCGGTGATCGGGTGCGGCGGTATCGGGCTGAATGCAATCCAGGCAGCCGCGATCGTCGGCGCGGGGCGCGTGATCGCCATCGATCGGGTCGCCTCCAAGCGGGACCTGGCGTTGACCTTCGGCGCGACCGATGTCGTGGACGCGTCGGCGGCCGACCCCGTCGCCGCCGTGCTCGCGCTCACGGGCGGCGGCGTCGATCACGCCTTCGAGGCGATCGGCCTTGCTGCGACCGCACAACAGGCCTTCAACATGTTGCGCAAGGGCGGCACCGCCACCGTGATCGGGATGATTCCGCTCGGCGACAAGGTCGAGATCGACGGGTTCCAGCTCCTCATGGAGAAGAGACTCCAGGGTTCCAACATGGGATCGAACCGCTTCCGCGTCGACATGCCGCAGTACATCGAGTGGTACATGGCCGGGAAGCTCAAGCTCGACGAATTGGTGAGCGCCGTCATGCCGCTCGAGAAGATCAACGACGGCTTCGCGGCCCTGAAGGGCGGCGAGGTCGCCCGCCAGCTCGTCACCTTCGACTGATGCTTTGTCCATGGAAGCACGCAACCTCGCTGACCTCTACGGGACGCCCCTCCTCGACTGGGGACGCATCGAAGCGCGCCTCGACCGAGGCCTGACCCAGGCCCCGCAAACGGGCGGCCCGAACCGTCACACCTGCTGGTTGGCGACGATCAACCACGACGGCAGCCCGCACGTCACCGGCGTCGGCGGCCTGTGGCTCGACGGCACCTTCTTGTTCGAAACGGGCGAGCGGAGCCGCAAGGCGCGGAACATCGCACGGGACCCGCGCTGCACATTGAGCCTCGCTGCCGACGAGTTCGACCTCGTGGTGGAAGGTGAGGCGCGCCTGGTCGCCGAACCGGCGATGGTCGCCGCTGCCGCGGCCCGGTGGTCGGCGGAGGGTTGGCCCGCTCGCGTCGACGAAACCGGCGTCGCGCTCACCGCCGACTACAGCGCGCCGTCGGCCGGCCCGCCGCCGTGGCGCGTGTACCAGCTCACGCCGCGTACGGCGACCGCAGTCCTCACCGTCGAACCGGGTGGCGCGACGCATTGGCGGTTCTGAGCCGAAGGTAACGCGCCGCTTCGGCCTCGACTACGGGACCGGCCGGCACGGATCCTTCAACCAGAACTCGCGGGAGTGTCCGTACGCGTGCGCGAGCCGGTAGCCGACGGCCTGGAGTGCGGGGCGTATGCCGACGAGCTGCGTCCCGAAACCCTTCGGCGAGAGCACGACCGCGCAGTTCTGCCTGGTCGCCGCCGCCTCGGCCACGACGCGGGTTGTCAACTGCCCCTGGAAGACACGCATGTCAGTGGTGTCGTTCATCTGCGCGGGAGTGCTGCGGCCGGCTCGCCACACGAGCCCCGGGTCATCGGCGATCGCCTCCGCGCCGCGTGGCAATGATCGCAACGATTCGACGACGCCGGCGTCCACCCCGGTGAGCTGGGATGGCCAGAGGATGTCATGCTGGTTCGCGATCTCCCAGGGCACGAGCACGACGAGTGCGAGCGCAAGCCATCGCATGTCCGGGGGCCGGCACGCCACGAGCAGTGCGAGCGGCAGCACGATCGTCGCGAGATGCCCGGCGAACATCGCCTTCTCGAACACCAGAACCAGCGCTGCGAGCGCCGCCCACAACGAGATCAGCCGCGCGTCGTCGCGACGATCGCGTGTCCCCTCGGCGCGGCGTAGCGAGGCGACAACGCCGAGCACCAGTGCGCCGACGAGCACTCCGTCGCGAGTGACCAGTGTGAACACCAACTTGTCGAACTGATAGAGGCGCGAGTAACTCGGTCCGCTTCC